>JAFEAI010000025.1 GCA_018266475.1 Bacteroidota bacterium | reverse complement strand
CTTCAATCTGGTGGATGATGTGGCGCGTTGGGGCGCCTCGGTCCACAAGCGCGTGCCATCCCGGAGCTTGGCCGAGATCTCGGCCAACATCGGCCATGTGTATTGCATGGTGGCCGGCGGCCTGCTGGACCGGCAGCTACAGACTTTGGCCCGCGAGTTTGAGGAGAACGGTGGTTTTAATGAGCGGCTATACCGCATCCGATCGGAGGCCAAGAAGAAAAAGGACCAAGGACCCAGGCCCGATTAATTGCGGGAAGTTTGCTGCGGTAGGTGGACCGGGTGGACTGGGTGCGCACCCAGTCCACCCGGTCCACCTACCACCACGCTGCGTGAGCGATTGAAGCGGGTACCCCGCAGCGAACCCCGGCCCGAGCCGGGGGAGCGAGGAGTACAAGCGCAAAGCGCGACCCCGAACGCCCTGAGCGCAGCCGAAGGGTGCGAAGGGGCACGCCCACCCTTCGGCTCCGCTCAGGATGGGCTACCGGCTCAAGTACATACTCCTCTCTCCATACACCTGCCTCTGTCACGGCCCGTAAAGCCGGGCCTCGCAGTGACAGAACGGATCCTTCAGGTCCTTGAAAGTAGATCGCTCGCTGGTGCTCTTCATCTCAGGCCCGAAGCTCTTGCCCACATTGGGGAACTTGTCGAAGCTGAACACCGGCACCTTGATCGCGTAGCCGTCCAGCTGGGGCTTGAACTGGAAGTCCTTCAGCTTGTGGCCGAGCATCACCTTGGTGGCCCAATTCACGTAAGGCTCGCCATAGGCCTTGGCAATAGTGCATGCGCTGGACTGTGCCTATCTTTGGACAAAGCATGCACCATGCGCAGCATCCAACTAACCGCCCACATCGAGCGCGATCCCGAGACCGGCTTGTACATTGGCATGGTACCCAGCATCCCCGGCGCGCATTCACAAGCGAAGAGCCTGGATGAACTGCAAGTGAACCTGAAGGAAGTGGTGGAACTCTGCTTCGAGGAGATGAGCGAGGAGGAGATCAAGGCGTTGCCGGAGTTCGTGGGCTTACAGTCGTTCTCGATCGCGGTATGAGCAAGTTGCCGATCGTGGATGCGCGGACCTTCGAGCGCATCCTGCTCAAATGGGGTTTCCAGATCGTTCGGCAGAAGGGCAGCCATGTGTTCTACCGGCATCCGGATGGCCGCTACACCACGCTGCCCCATCACAAAGGCCAGGACATCAGCCGCCCGCTGATCCGCAAGATCCTGAACGAGATCCAGGTGACGACGGATGAGTTCGTGGCAGCACTGAACGATTGACAGTCTTGGAGCCGCAGGGTCGTCCGCTGGATCGCTTCGCAAAAACCTCGCGACAGCGGACAGACCCGGCGGAGGCGGGGGTGGACAACCTGCGGGGGTCAAAGGGCCAGGATGTTCACAAGTGGCCCGCTTTCCTCCCGCAATGCCGGCATGCGCAGAACACTTGCAACAAATGGGATGTATAGACTTGCGGCGACGGTCAAGCGGGTTCAACGCCGCAAATCCATTGCATAGAAGCTCAGATCTCCTCCAGCAATTTCGCCCAGTCTCTTTTCGACTCGAATGGTAGGTTCATCATCACCATGCCCTCCTCGATCGACTTCAGGTAGTGCTGTCGACCGGCCTCACCGATCAGCGCAAGCACGAGAGCCAAGAACGAATCGCTTTCGAGCAGATATACGTTCATTCCGTGCTTGAACTCGCGATCGATCCGCGTTGTCATTTCCTTCTCATGCGATGCGTCCTTGCCACGGATCAAGGCGAACAGCTCACCCACCTTTTCCAAACGTGCGTTCGTGATGGTCCCATGGAGCATCTCGACGTTGAGGTCCCGATCTTTCACCTCACAGGCCATGACCACTTCTCCTTTCCGGCGGCACACGATGTCCGCAGGCTTGCCTGAGGAAGCATCCGAAGCGTTGACGGATGACGTGACGACCTCATCGAAGATCCCCCACGTCTTCCGCATCGCATCAAATACAGCAAAGCCAACGACTTGCATTCGCGCTCCACCTGACTTGGTCCTCAAGAACGCGTGGGTCACGGACAGCGTGTCCGGTAATGAAGCACGTTGCGGTGTCGGGAACTTGACCGTTTGCTCCTCGCGCAGCGTGCGGATCCTCAAAAGGGTTTGAAGCAACAGCGGTCGAACGGATGAGGAATGATCCTGCACATGCTCAAAAAGCCCGACCAGTTCCGCCCATGTGCTTTTATCCTTCTGCTTGTGCTGATAGACCATGGCGAAGTCCGGGACCCGCATGGGATTGTTTACGTAGGGGTCATCCTTAAGCCCCAAGGGGGAGCCGACCTCGCGCTCCCACGGCACGATCACTTTGCTGCACAACGAGCGTGCATCGAAGCGGGACGGGTCCGAGTCTCCTTCCAACTTCTGAATGCAGCGAGCGTCCTTGGTCGGGTCGACCAGCTTGGCGAGCAATTGTGTTACGACCGCGTACTGATAGGTCTTCGTCTTGGATTGGAAGACCTTCTCCAGCCGCTCGTTCAATTCCTTCGGGACAAGGAGTTTCCCAGTAGCCAAAATCTGGGCCTCCGCCCAAAGCGCGTCCAGCTTCGAGCGCAATCCCTCAAAGTCCCTACCGGTGGCTATGCCACTTGAAGCACCTGCTTCTCCACCTGCTTTCTTACGCTTCGGCATACTGCTTCGGCCAAGAGGGGAGGAACCGCATTCCCGACTTGGGAATACTGCTTGCTCTTCGGCCCAACGAAGCCAAAGCTATCCGGAAAACCTTGGATGCGGGCACACTCCCGCAACGTGAGGCGCCGACAGCCGGGCACCAGACCGGTCCGGGACTTTCCACCTTTCATCAACGATGCGTGGTACTTCAACAGCACATTGTCCTTGTCGATGATGTGCGTCCGGTTGCCGCCCGCGCTTGCAGGGATCGTCAAGCTCGGCAGGCCCATGTTCAGCGGCCGACCTTTGCCGTTCACCAGCATGCCCGCGTTCGGGCTTTTCCGCAGGATCGGATTCTTGCAGTAGACCACCTTGGCCACATTCGGCGTGTCGTGAGGTGCATCGCTGATCGCATCGGCAACTGTCACCCACGGGTTCTTGCGCCCCGGCCCGTGAGTTGGCTTCGGGAACTTGAACTCGCCATCGCGCATGCCTACCACGAACAAGCGCTCCCGGAACTGCGGAACACCGTAGTCCGCAGCGTTGAGCACCGTATGGCTCACGTTGTACCCAAGGGCTTTCAGGCTCTCGATCGCATGGTCCAAATAGTCCTTGAACTTGGCAGAAGCCAGCCCCTTCACGTTCTCCATGATAAATGCCTGCGGCTGCACCTCGGACACGATGCGAACGAACTCCGGCACCATGTCCCGCAGATCTTCCTCGCCAAGCTGCTTACCACTGACCGAGAACGGCTGGCACGGAGGGCCACCGGCAACAAGGTCAATCCCACGGAACCGCGACCAGTCCACATCACGAACGTCGCAGCGGATGCCTTTTGTCTCAGTGAAGTTTTGGTGATGCGTTGTAGCTGCGTATTTGTCGACCTCCACGGCTGCGACAACCTCCCATCCTGCGTTCTTCAGTCCGAGGCTTAAGCCACCAGCACCGGCAAATAAATCTATCGCTTTCATGGGTGGATCAGTTGATGGTTGTCGTTGACGCGCTTCCTGTCAGAACCACATGGCCCAACATAATGCTGCGTGAACCTTTTTCCATCCTCTTGAAAGATTTTTTTCAGCATCGCGTTGTTCGCGTGAGGGACATGAGCGGAAAGCCCACAGCGAGGAACGAGCGAGGACTTGAAGCGGTTGGCCCGACCTCGAGGCTTTTGCGAGCCGGCACGCCCACCCTTCGGCCCCGCTCAGGATGGGCTACCTGCTCAAGTACATGCTCCGCTCCCCATACACCTGCCTGAAGAACGGATCCTTCAAGTCCTTGATGAAATAGATCGCCTCGCCAGTGCTCTTCATCTCAGGTCCGAGGCTCTTGTCCACGTTCGGGAACTTATCGAACGAGAACACCGGGACTTTGATCGCATACCCGTCCAACCTGGGTTTGAAGGCGAAGTCTTTCAACTTCGCACCAAGCATGACTTTCGTCGCCCAATTCACGTAAGGCTCGCCGTAGGCCTTGGCGATGAAGGGCACGGTGCGGCTGGCGCGCGGGTTGGCTTCGATCACGTACACCACATCGTCCTTGATGGCAAACTGGATGTTCACTAAGCCCACGGTCTTCAGCGCGAGAGCGATTTTGTGCGTGTGTTCGCGCATCTGCTGGATCACCTTGTCCGGAAGGTCGAAGGGCGGCAGCACGGCGTTGCTGTCGCCGCTGTGGATGCCCGCCGGCTCGATGTGCTCCATCATGCCGATGATGCG
>JAFEAI010000259.1 GCA_018266475.1 Bacteroidota bacterium | reverse complement strand
CCTTGCCGCCGAACACATACCCGGTATCATTCACGGTGAAGGCGGCACAGTACTGCCGCTGGCTGGCGGGCATGGAAGCGATGGCGCTCCAGGTATCCGTGGCCGCATCAAAGCACCACCAATCGTTGGTGAGGCCCCAGCCCACTTCCATGCCGGTGCCCACATAGATCTTGCTGCCGATGGTGAACGAGGCCGCATCATCGCGGGCGGTGCCGGGGAAATCGGGGAGCTGCTGCCAGGTTTGGGCGGATGCCGTTGTGCCGATCAACAGAACTATGGGGAGGAGTGGGCGCATGCACGAAGGTACGTGGATGAGCGCCTGCGTATGATGCTGGTCGTGGAGATCGGGAGGCTGTGCCTGATTTTCTCCCTTCAATAGCAGTACTTCCCCTCCGCGATCATCTTCTTCGCCACCAGCTTCCGCAGTTCTGCGGTGTTCAGGTTGGTGCCCTTGGTGAAACGCTTCGCGCCCATCAGCATTGCGCGCTGTTCGTCACCATCGGCGAAGTTGTTCACGGCTTCTTTCGCGTACTTGTGGATGCGGTCCGCCGCATCGTGGATGTACAGCTGGCACATGGCAACGCGTTCCTTCACCTCATCGCTCCCCCTCAGCGAAGCGAGCTTCAACGTCCGCAGCAGCACGCTCTCCCATGTATGTGGGAAGCAAGAAGCTGTTACCATGTTTGGGCAAACGCTGCAGGACGCAACAACAACAATTCGGATGATAGGCTACGGATGCCTGAAGGAAGGCGGTACAGGGTCGTAAGGTGTTTTCCGCCACATGTTCATCTTTTCAAGACCGCGGATGAACGTTCAAAAGTGAATCGTTGAAAGGCCCATTCGCGTGCTATATTGCCCAGAGTGATTTTGACAAATAACTCGTCAAGATGGACAAAGAACAGATCAACGCGCTCTTCAATCGGTTTGAAGATGCGTGCTACCTACATGAAGGTGTCGAATGCTGGAGTGCACGCGAGTTACAGGAAATCCTCGGCTATTCCCGCTGGGAAAATTTCAAGGTTGCCATGGAGCGTGGAAGGAAGGCGTGTGAAGTGAGTGACAATAAGGTTTTGGACCATTTTCGTGACGTCACGAAAATGGTCGGTCTGGGAAGTGGAGCACAACGGCCTGTTGAGGATGTGGCGCTTACCCGTTATGCCTGTTACCTGATTGCCCAGAACGGTGATCCCAGCAAGCCGGAGATCGCCTTCGCGCAGACCTACTTTGCGGTACAGACCCGGAAGCAGGAATTGGTCGAGAAGCGCTTGCTGGATGTTGCTCGGGTATCCGCGCGAGGGAAATTGACCAAGTCGGAGAAGGACCTCTCCGGAATTTTCTACGAGCGAGGTGTGGATGAGCGTGGCTTCGGCGTGATCCGTTCAAAAGGTGACCAAGCACTCTTCGGAGGCTTTACCACAAGCGACATGAAGCGAAAGTTGGGCGTGCCGGAAAGCCGACCATTGGCTGACTTCCTTCCAACACTCACCATAAAAGCCAAGGACTTTGCTGCTGAGCTTACCGGCCACAATGTGGTGGACAAAGACTTGAAGGGGGAAACACCCATCACCAAAGAGCATGTGGACAACAACGCTGCGGTCCGCAGGATGCTTGCCGAGCGAGGAGTAAAGCCCGAAGCGCTGCCTCCTGCGGAAGACTTGAAGAAGGTGCAACGACGGTTGGAAGGGGAGGAGAAGAAGTTGGTGGAGGCAGGGAGGAAATCAAAACGAGGCAAGTAGTATGGGCAGTGCGACGACCATTGGAACCTGCAAGCTCTGCCTGAAACAAGGACATGCACTCAGGAACTCTCATATAATACCGGAATTCCTCTACAAGAGGGTATATGATGCAAAGGGCCGGTTCCAGATCTTCTCAGAATTGAAGGACCGTCCAAGTGGATATAAGCAGAAGGGTATCCGGGAATACCTATTGTGCGAAAAGTGTGAGGGGAAAATCGGTGTATGGGAAAAGTATGTGAAGGAGTTGCTCTTTGACCGAGCGCCGAAAGGCGTTGACTTCTTCGACCGGATTGAGTTTCATGGAGTGGACTACCACAAGTTCAAGTTATTCCAGTTGTCTTTGATCTGGAGGATGGATGTGACTTCACTGGATGACTTCAATGCTGTGAATTTGGGGCCTCGGCATTCTGAACACCTTCGTAGCATGTTGGATCGATGTGATCCAGGTGAGCCGTATGAATATGGGTGCTGGCTGATTCATGGGGCATGCCAGATTGAAGAAATAGGCAATGCGATTGTCCTTCCTACAAGTTCACCCAGGAAAATTATGGGTCATGTGTGCTACCGGACCGTGCTCGGTGGATTCTTCTGGGGATTCTATGTTTCCAGTCACATGGATCAATTTACCCCGGAGGATATATTCATGACCAAGGCAGGAACTCTTCCTGTTTGGAAGGAAAATCCACAGGTGAGGAAGTTTATGCAAGCGATGATTCAACCTTTGGCTGATAAATTTGCGTCGACCCAATAGAGGAAATTCCTCAATAGCAGTACTTCCCCTCCGCGATCATCTTCTTCGCCACCAGCTTCCGCAGTTCCGCGGTGTTCAGGTTGGTGCCCTTGGTGAAGCGCTTCGCGCCCATCAGCATCGCCGTCTGCTCGTCGCCGTCGGCAAAGTTGTTCACGGCTTCCTTCGCGTACTTGTGTATGCGGTCCGCCGCATCATGGATGTACAACTGGCACATGGCAACGCGCTCCTTCACCTCACCGCTCCCCCTCAGCGAAGCGAGCTTCAACGTCCGCAGCAGCACGCTCTCCGCCAGGTACGTGTCGATCACCATGTCGGCGATGTGCATCAAAGTTTCCTGGTGCTTGGCCAGTTCCAGGCCCAACTTCTGCGCAGCGCCGCCAGCCGCCATCAGCACGGCCTTCTTGAAGTTGGCCACCATGCGCTTCTCATCGCCGAGCAAGGAATCGTCCGGCTCCGGCATGTCCGGTATGCCCAGCAGTTCGTCGGCCACGGCCTTGGCGGGTCCCAGCAGGTCCAGCTGCCCCTTCATGGCGCGCTTCAGCAGCATGTCCACCGTCAGCATGCGGTTGATCTCGTTGGTGCCCTCGAAGATCCGGTTGATGCGGCTGTCGCGGTAGGCGCGCTCCACGGGGCTTTCCGCGCTGTAGCCCATGCCGCCGTAGATCTGTACGCCCTCGTCCACGATGTAGTCCAGCGCTTCGCTGCCGGCCACCTTCAGGATCGCGGCTTCGGCCGCAAACTGCTCCACGCCTTTCAGCAGGGCCTTGGCATGGTCCGCGCCGCCGGCCTTCAACGCTTCTATCGCCACCTCCATGTCGCGGCTGCAGCGGTACAGCGCACTTTCCGCCACGAATGCATGCACCGCCATGTCCGCCAGCTTCTGGCGGATGGCGCCGAAGCTGCTGATGGGCCGCCCGAACTGCTGCCGCTCATTGGCGTACTGCACGGCGCGGTCAATGGTCTCCTTGGCCCCGCCCAGCGTGGCCCCGGCCAGCTTGATGCGCCCGATGTTCAGGATGTTCACCGCGATCTTGAAGCCGTTGCCGCGCTCGCTCAGCATGTTCTCCACCGGCACCGGGCAGTCGTTGAAGAACACCTGCCGCGTGCTGCTGCCTTTGATCCCCATCTTGTGCTCCTCGGGGTTCAGCGTGATGCCGCCGAAATCCTTCTCCACCAGAAAGGCGCTCAGGTTCTCGTCGGGCTCGCCCGTCTTCGGGTCCACCACCTTGGCGAACACCGTGAAGAGATCCGCGAAGCCCGCGTTGGTGATCCACATCTTCTGGCCGGTGAGCAGGTAGTGCTTGCCGTCCGCGGCCAGCACCGCTTTGGTCTTGCCGCTGTTGGCGTCGCTGCCGCTGCCCGGCTCGGTAAGGCAGTAGCTGGCCTTCCACTCGCCGGTGGCCAGCTTGGCCATGTACTTCGCCTTTTGCGCATCATTGCCATAGTACAGCAGGGGCAGGGTGCCTATGCCCGTGTGCGCCGCCATGGCCACGCTGAAGCTGTGGCCCGCGCCCGTCTTTTCGGTCACCAGCATGCCCGTCACGAAGTCCTTGCCGAAGCCGCCGTATTCCTCGGGTACGGAAATCCCCAACAGGCCCAGCTCGCCCGCTTTGTCCATCAGCTTGGGCATCAGGCCCTCCTCCTGCGCATCAATGCGGTCCAGGATCGGCCACACTTCCTGCGCCAGAAAGTCGCTGCACGTCTGCGCGATCATGTGCTGCTCCTCATTGAACTCCTCCGGGATGAAAATGTCCTGCGGGTCGCTTTCGCGGATCAGGAATTCGCCGCCTTGCAGGGCTTTCTTGGTTTCTGTCGGCATGGTGGTCATCGTTCGCGGACGGCCGGTTTGTGCGGGCGCGCCCAGTTTTTGGGTCAACGGAACAGGACGGTGGTTTGTTCGGATAAAGGTAGGCGTGCGTGCCATAATCCGGGAGGATATGGCCTGGGGTTGGGCGTGCCGCGCCGCCGCCCGGTGCCAGGGAGGGCGGCGGCGCGGCCGGGCTGTCCGCTTTAGCCGGCTTGTGCCGTGCGGCGGCCGTGGCGCTCCGGGGTCCCCTCGTTCCTCGGGGCCTCCTCGCTGCACACGGCCGCAGGCACGGCCCTGCGCCGGGCTGCCGCTGCCATCCCTCACGCAGCGCCCGTGGCCAACTTTGCGGTTCGCCATGCTGCAACGCTTCCTCCTGGTCATTATGCCCGTTCCCGTGCTTGCCGAAAAGGTTCTTGCCTTGCGTGCCGCATTGCATGCGCGCATCGGCGGGTTCAGCGGGCGCAACACGCCGCCGCACATCACCCTTTGCTTTCTCGATCTGCCGGAGACCATGGAACAGCAGGTCGTTGGCGCGGTGGCATCAGGCACGGCCGGCCTGCGGGCCTTCATGCTCCATTACAACGGCATCACGCACTTTCCCGACAAACGCACCATCTACATCGATCCGGTGGAGAAGGAGGCCATCGCCTCTGTCCGCACACCCATCATCGCGGCCTTGAAGGCGCATGATGCCTTGCAAGCCGCAGTGCGCGAAACCGGCCATCCGCACCTCACCATCGCAGCGGGATTGAAACCCGATAAGTTCTCGACGGCGTGGGAAATGCTTGCGCCGCACAGGTTGCTGCATGAAGAGCGGGTAGGGGAGGTGGTGCTAATGAAGCGGCTTTTGCAAATCGGTTCGATGTACGGGCACGTGCGCAGCTTCCCGCTTGGGTAGGCACTCTTGCCATGTGAGCTGCGCTCCGTTCTACCTTCATTTTTTCAATCCTTTCTTCCCTGGTGGCAGGAAATTGCTCTCCGATACCACCGTCTTCCCGGTCTTCTGCTCCAGTTCAAGTCTTGCCTTCTTGGCAATGCCGCCGCCTTTCCTCGCCGCCACCTTGTTCTTCGGCATCCCCTTGGCCTGATCCGCCTCGGCGATCTGTCGCGTGCTCAGTTCTGCCAGTGCTGTGAAGATCAGCTCGGCCTCGGTCATGTGGTCGCGGAGGTTCTGGGTCTTCAAGCCCTTGATGGCCTTGTGGTCCTTCACGGTCACCCCGCTCCACTCCTGGTGGATGATGTTCGTGAGAATCGCGAACTCTTCACCTTCCTTGATCTCGTGTTCTTTCCAATAATCCGTCAGCTTGTTGCGCGTTTCCTGCCCCATCATCCGCTGCTGGATCCACTTCTCGCTACGGCCGTGCTTGCGCCAGAGTTCGCGGGCGAGGTCGAGGCCAAGGCTGGGATCGGCCATTTCTTGCATGCGCTCGTAGCCCACCTTCGCCAGCCAGAGTTTGATGGGTTCAGCCTTGGGGCTGGGTACGGATTGGACCAGTCGCAGGAGCGTTTCGGCCTTGGCAACCGTGGTAAGGTAGTTCTTGCCGTCAGCGGCCTGCATTTTCAGTTGGTTACAATCTGTAACCAACTGACTGCTTTCCTTGGCGAGTCTGTTCTTCAGGACCTTCCAGTAGTTCTGGGCGGCTTTGTAGTCCGGCTGGTCGATGAGGACTTGGATGATATCGATCACCGAGAACCACCAGGTTTCAGTGGCCTCATCATAGAGCCTGCGGATCTGGTGCTGCTCGAACAGCGTGGCGGAGGGAAGGAGGGCGCTCATGCTTTGTAAGGCGAAGCTTTAGCGAAAGATTGGGTCTCAGCGGGTAACGTCTTCTTCGCCAACGTGCTATGGGCCACATACGCCAAGGCATCAACCCTTCGGCTCGAAGCGCAACACCTCGATCTCATCCCCGAGCCGGAGCATCGCCTTATCAGCGGTGACCAAAGGGATGCCGACATGCGAAGCCGTGGCTGCGATGATGCTATCGGGCAGTTTCAACCGATAAGCGCTCCGCAGGCGAATGGCTTCTTCTTCGATCCGCGAGTGGAGGTCTTCCACAGGCCAGGCATCGAGGAAGGCATGTATGCGCGGCAACTCGGAGCGTACCATGCCCGGGAAGCTTAGCAGTTCCATGCGCGTTATCACCGAAAGATGCAGGCCCTTATCGCTCAATAGTTGGATCACGGTCTCATTGCCTCCCAGCAAGTACAAGGCGATGTTTGTGTCCACCACGTACCTACCTCCACTCATCACGCAACTTCTTTTGGATGACCATGGGGTCTTCCTTCAGCGTGATGGTGCCGGCGAACTGCCTGATATCCGGTAGGGCGCGTTTGCGCTTAAGGCCGGTCTTCAGCTTCTTTAGCGCAGCAGCGATCTGCCGCTTGCTCATCCCTTCTTTGATGGTGATGGCTGCCATGGGTCAGTGTTCTTTGTCAAAGATAGGCCCGGTCTCAGTGGTATCAGCATAGAGCCTGCGGAACTGGTGCTGCCCGAACAGCGTGGCGGAGGGAAGGAGGGCGCTCATGCTTTGTAATCCAAATCTTTAGCGAAAGATTGGGTCTCAGCGGTGACGGCTTGTTCGTCAACGTGCCTTGGACAACATACGGCTAGGTTGCCGCGCTTGAATGTTGATGGCTATTTCGGCCATACCGTGCCACCCGTTTCGGAGCATACCGTGCCACTTTCCAAGGGCAATTTTAGGGGTTCGGGATCAATGTGACAAGGTTTGGTTCTTTCGTAGGGAGTCCCCCGTGAT
>JAFEAI010000258.1 GCA_018266475.1 Bacteroidota bacterium | reverse complement strand
GTCCCTTTCCCTCTTCGAGAAAATGCCCATTCAGCAAGCCTTTGCGCGAGATGCCAACACAACCGGAGACCTCGACCTCCGCAATCAGTTGGTATTGTTCGATTATTAACCGGACGCTACTAATGGAAAAAGGGTGATGCAATTGGGAATGCGTCTTTGTTCATGCTGCACAGTGAATTGTGGTTTCCAATGCGGAATGTGACCACGATCGTGACCCTTGCGCTCATTTCCGGGTCTTTTGCGCAATCCGGTCCGGATACGCTGCATTGGTCCTCCGTTCAGCCCCTTCGGGGTTCCGATTTCAAGATGGAGCCACAGACATACAGCGGTCTGGGGGGTGAGTCGCTGTGCATGCTGTCCACCAACTTCACCAAGACCGGGGCATTCACCAGAACCAAGTTCGAGGTGGCCGCCTATTTCGACCGGGCCAAGTCTTGGATCGACCTCAACGGGGACCGGGCGGCGATGGTAGCCTACTTCCAAGTGCTGTTCGATATCTACGAACTGCACGCGCGGCAGCTGAAACAGGAGCTTGAACAGCAGGCCCCGCGAGGGAACCCCACGGAGTTCATGCATGCCCGGTATGATGCGGCCATGGCCGCGATCACGGAGCAGAGCAATCAGTTCCGCAAGGAAAGCCGCATGGGCATGAACCATGACGTGGTGAAGCAATGGCAGAACCGCATTGAGGTGGATATTGCATCGTTGCCCTCCACGCAAGGCCCATGACGGGAACGGCTATGATCGCACGTCCGTGCATGGTTGTAGTTTCATTCGTATCCGTGGTATAGCCGTCATTCCGGGCTTGGCCCGGAATCCCGGTTATCGCCCGGCTACCGGCAGTGGTATTTTGACAACCTTGGTGAGCAGGATCCCAAAGCCACCTCAGATGCGCATTGCCACTTCTCTTGTTGACCCATGACCACTGCCGAAGCACGCACCTTGTTGGGCCAAGCGCCGATCCTTCACACCCGCCCCAACCGCTGGCTGGAGCTGGGCTGCGGCACAGGCACCTTCACCCGCGCCTTGGCGGAACTGCTGCCGCCCGGAAGCGCCATCACCGCCGTGGACCGCGATGAGATGGCCTTGCATGAGCTGCCCGCCATGCACAACGGCGTACGAATCACCGCGCTGAACGCCGATGTGCAGGACCCGCTGTCCGGCCCCATGGACGGCGTGCTGCTGGCCAATGTGCTGCACTTTGTGGAAGACAAGGAAGCATTGCTGGCCCGCATTGCGCAAGTGGTGCCAACGGTAGTGCTCGTGGAATATGACACGTCACGCCCCTTGATTCCTTGGGTGCCCTTCCCCTTGCCGCGCAACACCGCCGTGCCGTTGTTCGCAAAGGCTGGATTTGTAGAGGCGGTACTTTTGGGCGAACGGCCTTCGCGCTATGGCAACGGACCGTTGTACGCCATGGCGTTCTTTGCACGCAACCACAAGTCGATCAACCCTTCAAACCCATGGACATGAACATGGCTTTACGCATTCTCAGTGGCGCACTGATCCTCTTCATGGCATGGATGAGCCTGCGTGCCGGGTGGGGCATGCTCACCAACAGCAGCGCCATGGTGAACTTCTTCGAGCCCTTCGACACCGCGCCCTTCCTGCGGCAATTGTTGGGCGCAGTCACCATCATCGGTTGCCTTATGATGTTCGTGCCGAAGACGTTCGTGTGGGGCAGTTGGCTCAATCTCGGTGTGGTGATGTTCCTGTTGGTACAGTTCGTTTTCCTGCACGATTGGAAGGCGTTCTTCGGTGAGGTATGGGTGGTGGCGCTCGCTTTTGCGATCCTGTGGTTGGGGCATCCCATGGCGGAGAAGGCGGCTTGAAGGGACGGACACTGGCGGGTTACGATTTGAAAAAGTATGGCAGTGCTTCCTGTCCATGCCCTTCAGTCCCATAGCTCGTAGTGGACTATCATGCCATGGTCCCGGCGCATGTTTGCAGGGGCATTAGAAAAGCCTCGCTTCGCCAGCAGTGATCGCGGACCACGGTACTTGCTCAATGCCCGGGGCAAGCAAGCGCCGTTCACCGGCCGTGTTTACCACCCAGCCGCGTTTTAGGCCAAGGTCGGCCATGCACTGTTGCAATCCCCGCAGTCCGTGCGGGTCCACGGTGCTGCCCAGCTTGATCTCCACCGGCAGTATGCGGTTTCCGTTGCGGATCAACAGGTCCACCTCGGCACCGGCCTGGGTGCGCCAGAAAAATACCTCGGGACGTACCAGAGTGTCGTTCGCCAGGGCGATCAGCTCCTCGATCACCAAGCCCTCGAATGAGTGGCCCCGCTTCGGCCAGGTTTCCAATTCCTTCGCCGTGCGCAGGCCTGCCAGGAAGTGCAGCAAGCCCGTGTCGCGGATGTAGAGTTTGGGGCTTTTGGTCAACCGCTTTTGCACGTTGGCAAAGAAGGGCGGCAGGCGGCGGATCATGTAGGCGCCCTCCAGCACATCGAGGTCGCTGTTCACCGTATGCGAGGAAACTGTCAGCGCGCGCGCAAGGTCGCTCACGTTGAGCAGTTGGCCGTGTACGTGCGTAAGCATGGTCCACAGCGTGCGCAAGCGCTGCGCGGGCAAATTGAGGCCCAGGGCGGGAAGGTCGCGTTCCAGGAAGGTGCCTACATACGCATCCAACCAGGTGGCACGGGCACGGGCATCGCGCAGCGAAAGCACAGGGGGGTAGCCGCCCCAGAACCAGCGGTCCTTGATCTGCGGACGGCCATGGAGCTCCTGCGCACGGAGCGGGGTCAACTCCAGCAAGCCGATGCGCCCGGCCAGCGATTCCGAAACGGAGCGCACCAACGCAGGACTGGCCGACCCCAGCAGCACGTAGCGCCCCTTGCCTTTCCCACCGTCGATGCGGTGGCGCAACGCGGGAAACAGTTCCGGCATGCGTTGGGCCTCATCGAACACCACCTGCTTGGGCCGTACGGCAAGGAACCCTTCAAGGTCGGCCTGCAGCAGCGCAAGGTCCGATGGGCGCTCCAGGTCCAGCTGCTCCCAGTCGGGCAGGGTGCTGCGCGTAAGCGTGCTTTTGCCGCACTGCCTCGGCCCCGCCACAAGTACGGCCGGGAAGGTCTTCAGCAGGCGTTTGAACCGCTTTTCAGCGATCCGCGGTACATGTTTCATACCTTGTTATTTTGAAGTATAACTTCAAATATACAAGGTATCACATGATGAAACAAAGATAGGCCGACGGTGTTTTCAGGCCGAAAGGGCAACTCACGGTCACAAGGTCCCCAACTCGGCGTTCACCTCGTCCAGGTCGAACAGATCGGGGTCTACGGTCCCGCCGTACCACTCCAGCATTTCCTCCTTGCGCTCCTTGGTGCCGCTGCGTTGTGTTTCAAGCAGGTCCATGTAACCCCATACGCCGCCGCAATCTTCCGGCGGGCAAGCTCCTGCACCTTTGGTGCAATATGGTACAGGCGTGTCCACCTCGGCGGCCTGCAATACCTTTTTCACGGCGATCAGATGTACCCAGCTATCGCCGAAATCGTAGGTGTAGCTGAATTTGCCTTTGGTCCCCGGCAACAGGTCGATCAGCCGCGTTTCATGATCGAGCAACATGTCACCTTCGCCGAAGTAGTCTTCAGGGTCCATGAACACGTGTGCCTTGCCCACCTTGAATTTGTGCAGATGGGCATTCTCCCAGCCCATCGCCGCTTGCAATACGTCATGGAGTTCCACGAAGAATGAACCCGCACGAATGCGGATCGTCCGTTCCACTTTGGGTTCGCAGTATTCCAGCACGACGTTCAATTCCAGCACGTCCGTTTCTTCGAGCAGCTCCAACTGCGCGGCTACAGCTCGTGGTTTCTTTCCTTCAAGGAGCCTCATGGTCACAGCGTCCCCCTGCTTTCCTGCTCCCGTTCGATCGCCTCGAACAGCGCCTTGAAGTTGCCCTTGCCGAAGCTCTTGGCGCCCTTGCGCTGGATGATCTCGAAGAAGAGCGTGGGGCGGTCCTCCACCGGCTTGGTGAAGAGCTGCAGCAGGTAGCCCTCGTCGTCGCGGTCCACCAGGATGCCCAGTTCGGCCAGCGGTGCCAGGTCTTCTTCGATGGGGCCCACGCGGTCCAGCAGGCCCTCGTAGTAGGTGCTGGGCACTTTGAGGAACTCCACGCCGCGGCTCATCAGGTCGCGCACGGTCTTCACGATGTTGTCCGTGGCCACGGCGATGTGCTGCACGCCCGGCCCGTTGTAGAAGTCCAGGTATTCCTCCACCTGGCTCTTCTTCTTGCCCTCGGCGGGCTCGTTGATGGGGAACTTGATGCGGCCGTTGCCGTTGCTCATCACCTTGCTCATCAAGGCGCTGTATTCCGTGCTGATGTCCTTGTCGTCGAAGCCAAGCACGTTGGCGAAGCCCATCACGTCCTCGTAGAACTTCACCCAGGGGTTCATCTCGTTCCAGCCCACGTTGCCCACCATGTGGTCCACGTATTTCAAGCCGGTAGGGCCGGGGTTGTACGTGCTCTTCCACGGCTTGAAGCCCGGCAGGAAGGTGCCCTTGTAGTTCTTGCGCTCAATGAAGAGGTGTACCGTGTCGCCGTAGATGTGGATGCCGCTCTTCACCACCTCGCCGTCGGCGTCCTTCTCCACGGTGGGCTTCATGTAGCTCTTGGCGCCCCGCTTGGTGGTCTCCTCCCACGCCTTGGTGGCATCGTCCACCCACAAGGCGATCACCTTCACGCCGTCGCCGTGCTTGCGCAGGTGGTCGTTGATGGGGTGGTCCTGCGTGAGCGGCGTGGTGAGCACCAAGCGGATCTTGTCCTGCACGATCACGTAGCTGGTGCGGTCCTTCACGCCCGTCTCCAGGCCCGCGTAGGCCAGGCTCTGAAAGCCGAAGGCCGTTTTGTAGAAGTGTGCCGCCTGCTTGGCGTTGCCCACGTAGAATTCGATGTAGTCGGTGCCTAAGAGGGGGAGGAAGTCGGCGGCTTCGGCAACGACTTTTTCGAGTTGGGGGGTGATGCTTTCGATGGCCATGGTGTTGCGAATGTGTCGATCAGAAGATCAGAAGATCAGAAAATGGAATGCCTTGGGAGCGACAATGCATTTTTTGATCTTTCGATCGCCTCGTTGTCTGATCAGAGTTTAGCGTTGCTGGTTGAGATGATCTTGTTGAGGATGCGTACGATCGGGAGGAGCTTCCCCAGGCACGCGTTTGCAGTGGCCAAGTTACGTTCAATGCAGAGCAGAAGCCAATATTCGGTTTCATCAGCCTCTTTCAAGGCGATCTTCATCTTATGGATGAAGTCCTTCAAACTCTCGCCATTCTGTGCTTCGCGCACCAAGGCACCGATGGCGGTGCCGGAGCGGAACAGCTGGTTGGATACGGCATACTTCTTCTTTTCCTGAAGTGCTTCGGACAAATCCCAGTTGGCCAGTGCGAACTGAAAGGTCAGGGACACAATTGCGTTGTCCTTGTAACGGGCGTTGTACGAGGCGGGAGCCTCAGCCACCACCCCGGTTCCAAAGAAATCGTCCTGCACGATGGCGTTCTGCCATTGTTTTATATCAAGCTCGCGCAGATCCATCTTCTAATTGTCTGATCGTCTGATTGTCTGATCGTCTGATTGTCTGATCGTCTGATTGTCTGATCGTCTGATCGCCTCACTCCAACCAGCTCTTCCAGTACACGCCGTCGTCGATGCCCATGGCCGCCTCGGTCACCATCAAGGGCTTGAAGGTGTCGATCATCACGGCCAGCTCGTTGGTCTCCTTCTTGCCGATGCTGCGCTCCATGGCGCCGGGCTGCGGGCCATGCACGATGCCTGCGGGGTGCAGGGTGAGATCGCCCATGGCGATGTCGTTGCGGCTCATGAACTCGCCCTCCACGTAGTACAGCAGCTCATCGCTGTCGATGTTGCTGTGGTTGTACGGCGCGGGAATGGCCAGCGGGTGGTAGTCGTACAGGCGGGGGCAGAAGCTGCAGATCACCATGGCGCTGGTCTCGAAGGTCTGGTGGATCGGCGGTGGCAGGTGTACGCGGCCGGTGATGGGCTCGAAATCGTGGATGCTGAACGCGTACGGATAGTTGTAGCCGTCCCAGCCCACCACGTCGAACGGATGGGTGGCGTAGGTGAGCTCGTGGAGCACGTCCTGTTTTTTCACCAGCATGCGGAACGCGCCTTTTTCATCGTGCGTTTCCAGCCCGTGCGGGCGGCGGATGTCGCGCTCGCAGAACGGGCTGTGCTCCAGCAGTTGGCCGAACTCGTTGCGGTAGCGGTGGGGCGTGTACATGGGGTGCCGGCTCTCCACGATCAGCAATCGGTTGTCTTCGGTGTCGAACTCCAGGGTGTAGATGATGCCGCGCGGGATCAGCAGGTAATCGCCGGGCTTCATGTCCAGGGTGCCGAAGGTGCTGCGCAACCGCCCCGAGCCCTTGTGGACGAAGATCATTTCATCGCAGTCGGCATTCTTGTAGAAATAATCCACCTGCTTCGCGGTGGGCGCGGCCAGCACCACTTCCGCATCGTTGTTCATCAGGATCGTCTTCCGCGCGTCGAGGTGGTCGGCCACGGGCTTGATGTTGAAGCCCTTCAGCTTCAGCGCGCGCAGGTTTTTGGCCTCGGCGATCTTCGGCGTGAGGTCGCGCACTTTGCCGATCTTGCTCACCTGCGTGGGCCGGTGTACGTGGTAGAGCAGCGAGCTCATGCCACTGAAGCCCTCGGTGCCGAAGAGCTGCTCGTAGTAGTAGCCGCCGTCAGCCTTCTTGAAGGTGGTGTGGCGCTTGTGGGGAATGTTGCCGAGGGTGTGGTAGATGGGCATGGTTCAGTTCGGGTGAAGGGTCAGCAGTGATTGGTGGATAGTGAATGGTGATTGGTGGATAGTGAATGGTGATTGGTGGATAGTGAATGGTGATTGGTGTAGGGAAAGAGGGCGGTCCTTCATTCACCATTCACTGCTGACCATTCACCGGCTTTCATGATCGGCAATGCTAATCGTGATGCGCTGCTGTTGGGGTGATGTACGTCAGCTCCGGGTGAAGTGTGCCGTTGAGCGCGAGCAGTTCCTCTTCTTCGCGGATGCGCTGGCGCAAGACCTCCGGGTCGTTGATGGCCTTGGTCTTCGTGCTGCGCGTGCTGCGGCCTTTGCGCCATGCGCGTTGGGCCTCGATGGGGAGGTGGTGGATCTCGCGGCAGCTGGGCGAGCAGCAATCGGCATACTTCGCCGCGCAAGCCTCGCACTGCACCAGCAGCATGTTGCAGGTGGCCTCGTGGCAATTGGTGATGCGGTCGCACGCTGCGCCGCATTGCATGCAGGTGCCCACCACGTCCTCGGTGATGCGCTCTGCAAGGCGTTCATCAAACACGAAGTTCTGGCCGAGGTATTTGCTCTTCAGCCCTTGCGCCTTTACCTGCCGCGCGTAGTCGATGATGCCGCCGTGCAGTTGGCCCACGTTGGTGTAGCCGTGGTGCTTCAGGTAGGCACTGGCCTTCTCGCAGCGGATGCCGCCGGTGCAGTAGAGCAGGATCTCGGGCACATCCCTAACTTCCTTCACCTCCTTTTTCTCCTTCACAACCGCCACCTCTTTCCCTCCTCTCTCCTTCACATCTTCCCCTCTTCTCTCCTTCACCCCTTCACCTCTTCTCTCCCTCACCTCTTCTTTCAGCATCGCCTCCACCTCCTCGATCGCGCCCCTGAAGGTGTCGGCCTTGGGCAAGTAAGCCCCTTCGAAATACCCGATGGCGCACTCGTAATTGTTGCGCATGTCAATCACCAGTGCACCTGCCTCCATCTTGCGGTTGAAGGTGGCCGCATCGAGGTGCGTGCCCACGTTCGTCACGTCGAAGGCATCATCGGCAAGGCCGTCCGCTACGATTTTCTTCTTCACCTTGATGATGAGCTTCAGGAAGCTCTTGCCATCGTCCTCCACGGCGATCTTCCATGGCACATCGCTGAATTCCGGCCTTGCATCCAATGCCGAACGGAACCGGTCCAGGTTTTCCGTGGGCAGGCTCACCTGCGCGTTGATGCCTTCAGTAGCGAGGTACACGCGGCCCAGCACGCCAAGCGCTTCCCATTCGGCATACAGGGCGTGGCGCAGGTCTTCCACCTCTCCCATCCGCACGTAGCGGTAAAAGGAGAGGGTGGTGCGGGGCCTTCCCTCCTGCTCCAAGCGCGCACGAAGCAGGTCCGGGTGCAGCAGGTTGCGCAGGCGGTTCGGATCCATCGGCGCGAATTTACGCCGTATGGGAAGCACTGCCCTGCGCATAGATTTGCGGCGATGCCCAGCAAAAAGATCCTCGTCATTGGCTCCTCCGGCCAAATAGGCACTGAACTCATTGAGGGCCTGCGGGCCCGCTTCGGCACGGATAGCGTGGTGGCCGGCGACATCAAGGAGCCCCAAGTGAAGCAGGACGGACCCTTTGTGATGGTGAACGCCATGGACCGCCACGGCATCGAGCGCATCCTGGACAAGCACGGCATCACCGAAGTGTATCTGCTGGCGGCCTTGCTGAGCGCCACGGCGGAAAAGGATCCCGCTTTCGCTTGGAAGCTGAACATGGAAAGCCTGCTCATCATCCTGGAGCTGGCGCGGGAAGGGCGTTTGCAGAAAGTGTATTGGCCCAGCAGCATCGCGGCCTTCGGGCCCACCACGCCCAAGGACAGGACGCCCCAGCACACCATCACCGAGCCGAGCACGGTGTACGGCATCAGCAAGCTGGCCGGCGAGGGCTGGTGCAATTATTACCACCAGCGCTACGGGGTTGACGTGCGCAGCATCCGCTATCCGGGCCTCATCGGCTGGAAGAGCGCGCCCGGCGGCGGCACCACGGACTATGCCGTACACATCTTCCACGAGGCCATCAAGCACGGCAGCTACACCAGCTTCCTGGGGCCGAAGAGCATGCTGCCGATGATGTACATGCCCGATGCCATCCGGGCCACTATTGAACTGATGGAGGCACCTGCGGACCGCATCAAGGAGCGCACCAGCTACAACCTTGCCGGCCTCAGCTTCTCCCCGGAACAAATCGCCGCCGAAGTGGCTAAGCACGTGCCCGGCTTCAAGATGAGCTACGCCCCGGATGAGCGCCAGGCCTACGCCGATTCGTGGCCCAACAGCATCGACGACAGCGCGGCCCGCACGGACTGGGGCTGGAAACCGCAGTACGACCTGAAGGACATGGTGGCCGATATGATGCTCCACCTGAAACCGCTGCTGCACGCGGAGGCCGGCCTGCACGTGTAACCTTGAAGCGGGCTGCCGCGTTTCGCAGGGGCGAACACATTCCGCCCCATGCGCACAGCATCCGCCATCCTGCATACGGCCACCGCCTTGGCATGGGCCATGGCCATGCAAGCGGCCGCGGCACAGGCCGGTACGGCAGCGGCGGATACCTTGAACCGGGTGGATGGGCAAGGACGCAAGCAAGGCTGGTGGCAGGTGGCCGGTCCGCTGCCGGAAAAGCCGGACTACGGCGCAGGCAGCTTGTATGAGGAAGGACGCTATG
The DNA here is from genome assembly GCA_018266475.1 of Bacteroidota bacterium. Taxonomy (GTDB): domain Bacteria; phylum Bacteroidota; class Bacteroidia; order Flavobacteriales_F; family PHOS-HE28; genus PHOS-HE28. The sequence continues at coordinate 21,274 of JAFEAI010000258.1, read as the reverse complement.
AGGACAATAAGCGGGCGGGGACCTGGAAACGGTACTGGCCCAATGGAAAGCCGCGCAGCACGATCACCTACGTGAAGGGCTTGGCCAAGGGCGCCTATGCCACCTTTTACCCCAATGGGCGGCCCGAGGAGCAAGGGGTGTGGGACCTTGACCGCAACACGGGACCGTTCCAGCGCTGGTACGACAACGGCCAGCCCATGCAGGAATTTGCCTTTGATGCGTACGGCACCCGCAATGGAACGCAGAAGTACTTCCACCAGAACGGCAAACTGGCCGTGGAGGTGAGCATTGTCAACGGCCGGGAGGAAGGTGTGCTGAAGCGGTACTACCCCAACGGGGACCTCCAGGAAACCGCCGAGTTCCATGGCGGGGCCGTGGAAGAAGGCTCCTTCAGGAATTTCAAGCCGCAGGGCCCCGTGGCCGACGCGCCAGTGCCCGCCGAGGCCAAGGCCGCGCCGGCCAAGGCCGCCGATGAGCAGCCCAATGCCGAAGCCTTCCGCGCCGATGGCCGCAATACCCTTTATGATGCCCAGCACCGCCTGAGCCAACAAGGAACCTACCGCAAGGGCCGCCTGTGGGAAGGCCGGATGTACCACTACAATGCCAACGGCATCCTGTACAAGATCGAGGTGTACCACGACGGGCGCTATGTGGGCAAGGCCCCGATCACCGATGAGGAACGATAAGCCCGGCCGCATGGCCCCGCCTGGGCCTCGATGGAACTGAAAATGAAAAAGCCCCGCTTTGGCGGGGCTTTTCAATGGAATAAATTGCTTAGCAGAACTCCGCGTACACCTCCTTCAGGTGGGCGGCGATCATTTCCGCGCTGCGGCCTTCAATGTGGTGGCGTTCCACAAAGTGTACCAGCTTGCCGTCCTTCAGCAGGGCGATGCTGGGGCTGCTGGGCGGGTAGGGCAGGAAGTGCTGGCGGGCCTGCATCACCGCCTCGGTGTCCACACCGGCAAACACGGTGACCATGTGGTCCGGGCGCTTGCCGCCCTTGAGGGAGGCGCGTACGCCGGGGCGGCACGCGCCAGCGGCGCAGCCGCATACGCTGTTCACCACGCAAAGGGTGGTGCCGGGCTGCTTGAAGGCGGCATCCACCTGCGCAGGCGTCTTCAGTTCAGTGAATCCGACCGAGGTGAGGTCCTCGATCATGGGGGCGGTAAGTTCCTCCGGGTACATGGGCTGTGCGTTGTGTTTTTTCCCTTCCGCAGGACTGGTCGGGAAGGTGCGAAAATTGTGCAAAGGTACCTCAGGCCGTCCGCAAATGCCAATGGCGGCCGGCCTGCCGGAAGCCGCACTGCTCCCCGGGAACCGGAGGGGTCAGCCTTGCGCGTTCCGGAACTCCCGGAGGAAGCTGCCGATCTTCTTCCGGAAGAACAGGAACAGCAGCACGTAGGGCACGGCCATGATGAACAGGATGCCCTTGTTCAGCCCTGCGCCAATGGCCTGGGCGCCGCCATACACATTGTCCTCGGCCTGGGAGCCGGCCACGGCCTTGCACATGGCACAGCCCTGTGCCCAAAGGTCTGCGGGTGCAAGCACCAGCAGCAGGACGGCGGCGAGCGGAAGCAGGTGACGGATGCGCATCGGCACAAAGGTAGGCCGATCGGGCACCGCCCTGTGCGCCTTCGGGATCAGTGGCAACCCGCTCCGCCGGGCAGGGCCGGCGAACCCGGGCTCAAAAAAGGGATGCCAAGCTCAAGGCCGCGCAGGATCAGCAATACCGCCATGGCGGAAATGAGCACCGGCGCCACCTGCCGCAGCCGGGCGCGGAACCCGTGGCCCAACAGGCCGCCGCCCATGCGCAGGGCGATGAGCGCCGGCCATGTGCCCAGCCCGAATGCGGCCATGAACAGGGCGCTCTGTGCGGGGCTGGCCGCAGTGGCGGCACCCAGCAATGCGGCATACACCAGGCCGCAGGGCAGCAACCCGTTCAGCACGCCTGTAAGAAAGAGGGCCTCGGGCGCGGTACGACGCAGGTTCTGCGCCAGCAGGGAGCGAAGGCGCCCCACCCCCACCGCCATGCGGCCTGCGGGTGACCAGCGTTGCAGCATGCCGGGAACGATCACCGACGCGAGCAGCAACGCACCGCCGGCGATGCTCAGCGCACGTCCCAGGCCTGCCAGCCGGATGCCTGTTCCCATTGCGCCCACTGCGGCGCCCAGCAGCAGGTAGGTGGTGAGGCGGCCGCTGTTCATCAGCAGGGTGCCGGCCCAGCGCACCCAAGGCCGGCCGGGCGGCGAGGGCACCGCCAAGGCGATCGGCCCGCACATCCCTATGCAATGTGCGCTGCCGGCAAAGCCCAGCACCAGGGCCGTGGCCAGCCAGCCGTTCATGGCACGTATATCTTCTCTTCCGTGTAGTACTTCACGCCTTCGGCCTCCCATTCCAGCAGGGCATTGTACCGGCCCGGGGGCAGGTTCAGCCCGTTGGCCGTGAAGGCGGCATCGGCAGTGGCCACCTGCAGCACATGGTCCGCTTGCGGGTCATTGGGCCGCAGCAATGTGAATTTGCCGGTGATCTTGCGGCCGGCCATTTCCGGGGGGAAGTGCAGGGCTGCGGAGCTGTGCCCGACCTCCATGCGCACCGGCGCGGACAGTGCCTTGGCCCGCGCGGCCTCGTCTATGCGGCCCTGGAACCGCAGCTCGGCACCGTAGTAGTCCTCGGTCACCAGCGCTTCCGGGTTCCGCGAGGCCTGGATCACAAACCAGGCCATCATGGCCGCGAAGGCGATCAGTGCCAGTGCAAGTCCTTTTCCCCAGTTCATCCGTGATGCGCAGGTATGCCGATGTGGCCGGTGGGCCGGTTCATTTCATGGGGCCGAGGAAGGTGGTCTTCACCTTCTCAACCAGTTTGTCACCCGTGTACACGCCCACTACCACGTTGGTCTTCATGCCGTCCAACTGGTCCTTGGGCAGGATGATGAACAGTTCTGTTTGCGCCAGCTGGCCCGGGGCCAGGTCCAGGGCCTTGTTGCCCACCACCTGGATCTCGCCTTGCAGGTTCAGCAGTTCCAGGCGCACCGGGAGGTCCCGCTGTGTCTTGTTCACCATCTTCAACGCGTAAAGATTGCTCACGCGGCCATCCTCGCGGCTTTGGTAGAGCATGCCCGGCGTGCGCAGCAGGGTGCCGTCCACGTCGCTGCGCATGGCGATCAGCGCCACCAGAAGGCCCACAATGGCCACCAGCACGGCGCTGTATGCCTTCAGCCGCAGGTTGAAGCTGAACGGCTTCTTGTCCGCGATCTGGGCCTCGCTGGCGTAACGGATCAGACCGGTGGGCAGCCCCACGCTGGTCATCATGTGGTCGCAGGCATCGATGCAGGCCGTGCAGTTCACGCACTCCAGCTGGGTGCCGTTGCGGATGTCGATGCCGGTGGGGCATACGTGTACGCAGGCGCGGCAGTCGATGCAGTCGCCCTTGCCCGCTTCGCTGCGCACTTCGCCCTTGCGGAAGAGGCCGCGCACCTCGCCGCGCACGTGGTCGTAGGCGATCACGATGCTCTTGCGGTCCAGCAGCACCCCCTGCAGGCGGCCGTAGGGGCATACCGTGGTGCAGGCCTGCTCGCGGAAGAAGGCGAAGTTCCCATAGAAGGCGCCACTGAACAGGAACATGGCGGAAAGCCCGCCGAGGTGCTCCCGGGCGGGTTCGCGAATGATGGAGAGCAGTTCGTCGCTGCCGATGATATAGGCCAGGAAGGTGTTGCCGATCAGGAAGGCGATGGCGAAGAAAACGGCGTGCTTCAAGGCCTTCTTCCTGATCTTGCTTCCTGTCCAAGGAGCCTTGTTCAGTGCTTGCTGCTGCTTCCAGTCGCCTTCAATGAAGTACTCGATCTGGCGGAACACGTGCTCCATGAACACCGTCTGCGGGCACACCCAGCCGCAGAACAACCGCCCGAAGGCAACGGTGAACAGGATGACGAAGAGGATGAAGGCGAGGAAGCCCAGCACGAAGATCAGGAAGTCCTGCGGCCAGAAGGTGTTTCCGAAGAACACGAAGCGCCGGTCCGGCAGGTTGATCATCAGCAGCGGCTCGCCGCCGATGCGCAGGAACGGACCGGCGAACAGCAGCACCACCAGGGCGTAGGCCAGGATGCGCCTCCAGTTGGTGAGCCGCCCCTTGGGTTTCTTGGGGTACACCCACACGCGCTTGCCCTGCTTGTCCACCGTGCTGATGGAATCGCGGAAACTCTCATCGGCCACCGATGCGTTGCGCTTGATGTGGGCGGGTTGCAGGGCCATTGCAGGTGCCGGAGGCCGGGATCAGTTGGCCGCCGCCACCTTGGCGGAATCGGCGGATGCCGGGGCGGCTTCGTCCTTCCAAAGTTCGCCTTGCGGCGCCTTCTGGCCCGGGCCGCCCTTGCCGGCCTGTGAGAGGATGTAGCAGGCCACGGCCCTGATCTCCGCAGGTTGCAATTGCGCTTTCCAGGAGATCATCCCCTTCTCCGGCACGCCGTATTTGATGGTGTGGAAAACGTTCTTGATCCCGCCGCCGTGCAGCCAGTACGCATCGGTGAGGTTTGGGCCCACGCTGAACTCCGAGCCGCTGGCGCCGGCCCCGTGGCAGGCCACGCAGTTGTTGTCGAAGATCGTCTTCCCCTCCGCGAGCACGGCCGGGTCGTCGGTGAAGGTCACGTTGTTCTCGTCCACGGAGTTGGTCTGCGTGGCCTGGTAGGCGGCAATGCTGGCCTTGGCCTGCGCCATCTCGCTGGTGTACTCGGCCTGCGAATCGGGCCACACCTTGATCACGTGTACGTTCACCAGGTACACCATCCCCCAGGCAATGGTGCCGTAGAAGAGCCACAGCCACCAGGGCGGCAGCACGTTGTCCAGCTCCTTGATGCCGTCGTAGTCGTGATCGAGCTCGATGTTCTTTTCCTCCTCGATCTTCACTTGGCGGTTGAGCTTGGAGAGCAGCACCTGCCAACGGGAGGTGCGGGCCTTTTCAGCCACCGGCGCGGGGGCTGCTGCTTGTTCCCCTGCGGCCATGCGGGTGAGCCTGCGCGTCCAGCCAAGCTGCATCAGGATGATGGCGAACAGCAGCACGTTCAGCACCATCAGCCACCAGAACGAGGCCTGGTCCGTAAGGCCGTTGGCGGGCGGAACATGTTCCTGTGCGCTGGCGGAACCTGCCGCCAGCAGGAGGGCGGCCACCAGGGCGGCCCGGCCGCCCTGCCCGGCGGTGTTGCGCCCAAGGCCGTGCATGCCGCCGAGCGTGCGCAGGATGCCGGACAGCGAGACGATGATGATGGCTTGCACGGCGGCAAGCGCGGCCAGCACGTACAGCAGGGTGTGGTCCGGTGCCGCCGGTGCCGCAGCGGGTGCGGCCGGTTCCTGTGCAACGGCCCAGGTGGCGAGCGCCAGGAAGGTGAGCGTGGAGAGCGCGCGTGGTTGCATGCTACGGTCGTGCATGGGGATGGGGTTCGTTCGGTGAGCGGTCATCTGCCAGGGGCATTGCGGACATGTGGTCGATGTGGCTGCGTGCGGCCTTGCGCACGTACAGCAGTGCGATGATGAACACGGTGAAGAAGATCACGAAGGACAGCACCGGGTAGATGCCGATGCCGGCAATGGTGTCCAGGTGGTGCTTGATGAACTTCAGCATGGCCGGTCACTTGGCGGCCGTGGCGGATCCCGCCTTGATGTCCGTGCCCACGCGCTGCAGGTAGGCGATCAGGGCGATGATCTCGCGGTCGGCCACCGCGTCAATGCCGCCCTTCTTCAGGTTGGCGGCGATCTTTTCGCTCTGCGCGGCAAGGTCGGCATTGGCCTTGGCGGGGAAGTCCTTGGCATAGGGCACGCCCAGGGTGATCATGGCCTCCACCTTGCGCCGGGTGGTGCTGGTGTCCAGCACGTCGGCAAAGAGGTGCGGATAGGCGGGCATCAGCGAGCCGGGGCTCATGCTCGTGGGGTCCAGCATGTGGTAGAAGTGCCAGCTATCGGGGTATTTGCCGCCCACGCGCGCCAGGTCGGGTCCGGTGCGCTTGCTGCCCCATTGGAAGGGGTGGTCGTACACGAACTCGCCCGCCTTGCTGTATTCGCCGTACCGCTCGGTTTCGCTGCGGAACGGGCGTATCATCTGGCTGTGGCAGGTGTAGCACCCCTCGCGCACGTATATGTCCCGGCCCTGCAGCTCCAGCGGCGTGTAGGGCTTCACGCTGGCGATGGTGGGCACGTTGCTTTTCACCAGGAAGGTGGGGATCATTTCCACCGCCCCGCCGATGGCCACCACCACCAAGCTGACCACGAGCATCTGCACCGGACGGCGCTCGATCCAGGTGTGCCAGTGCCCGGCGGGTTCCGCGGCCAGCTTTTCCAGCGCGGGCGCCTCGGCATCCTCATTGGCCACCAGCTTGCCGGCCTTCACCGTCTTCACCAGGTTGTACACCATGATGAACACGCCGGTGAGGTAGATGCTTCCCCCCACGGCGCGCAGCCAGTAGGCGTACTTGATCTCCAGCACCGTGTCCAAAAAGTTCTTGTATACCAGGAAGCCGTCCGGGGTGAACTGCTTCCACATCAGGCTTTGGAAGAAGCCCGCGAAGTAGAGCGGGATGGCGTAGAAGATGATGCCCAGCGTGCCCAGCCAGAAATGGGCGTTGGCGAGCTTCACGCTGTACAGCTTGGTGCCGAAGAGGCGCGGCACCAGCCAATAGACCATGCCGAAGGTGAGGAACCCGTTCCAGCCGATGCCGCCGATGTGGACGTGCGCCACGATCCAGTCGGTGTAGTGGGCGATGGCGTTGATGCTCTTCACGCTCAGCAACGGCCCTTCCAGCGTGGCCATGCCATAGCAGGTTACGGCCACCACGAAGAACTTCAGCACGGGGTCCTCCCGCACGCGGTCCCATGCGCCGCGCAGGGTGAGCAGGCCGTTGAGCATGCCGCCCCAGCTGGGGGCGATGAGCATGATGCTGAAGACCACGCCCAGCGATTGCGCCCACTCGGGCAGCGCACTGTACAGCAAGTGGTGCGGCCCCGCCCAGATGTACAGGAAGATCAAGGACCAGAAGTGGATGATGGAAAGCCGGTAGCTGTATACCGGCCGGTTGGCGGCCTTGGGCAGGAAGTAGTACATCAGCCCCAGGAAGGGCGTGGTGAGGAAGAAGGCCACCGCATTGTGCCCGTACCACCACTGCACCAGGGCGTCCTGCACGCCCGCGTACCAGCTGTAGCTCTTGCCGAAGCCCACCGGGATGGCGATGCTGTTGACGATGTGCAGCATGGCCACGGTGACCCACGTGCCGATGTAGAACCACAGCGCCACGTACAGGTGCCGCTCGCGCCGCTTGAGGATGGTGCCGAACATGTTGATGCCGAAGGCGATCCACACGATGGCGATGGCGATGTCGATGGGCCACTCCAGCTCGGCGTATTCCTTGCCCTGCGTCATGCCCAAGGGCAGGGTGATGGCGGCTGCCAGGATGATGAGCTGCCAGCCCCAGAAGTGGAAGTTGCTCAACGCATCGCTGAACATGCGCGTCTTCAGCAGCCGCTGCATGCTGTAGTAGGCCCCCGCAAAGAAGGCGTTGCCCACAAAGGCGAAGATCACCGCGTTGGTGTGCAGGGGGCGGATGCGCCCGAAGCTGAACCACTTGGTGACGTTGATCGCGGGGTCCACCAATTGCAGCGCGGCCGTAAGCCCCACCAACATGCCCACCACGCCCCAAAAGACGGTGATGAACGTGAAGTTCTTCACGATGCGGTTGTCATACTGGAAACGTTCGATCATGGATCACGGATGTTCGTTGGTGGTGTTGGCCGCGGTTTCTGCGTACCTCCCCGAAAGGTGCGGGGCCGGAGCGGCGCCGGCCTTCCGCACGGGCGCGGAATCGTCCATCAGGATGCGCACGGCCGGCGACCGGTCGTCGTCATATTGCCCCTTGCGCACCGCACGTATGAACGCGAAAAGGAACACGCTTGCCAGGAAGGTGCTTACCGTGAGCAGGAGGAAAATGACGCTCATGTGACGAGCCGCAAAGATGATCGGGGAACACGGCCGGGGCGGTTGACGGGCGTTACACTGCAAACTGACTTTTGTCAGGAGCGGGTTGGCGACACCGCGAAGGGGCGGTGCATGCAGCCCTTAATTCCCGATCGTGCGGCGCGCCGCGTACCAGGCAGCAAGTGTTACAAAGCCCACCACGGTCACGCTGCTTACGGGCATCAGGATGGCGGCGATCAGCGGCGTCATGTGCCCGGCCACGGCCAAGGATACGCCGGTGATGTTGTAGCACAATGAAATGGCAAGGCTGGCCACCACGATCCGGTGGGCGCGGCGGGAAAGGGTGAGGAAGCCCGGCAGCCGGTGCAGGGCGGTGGCATCCATGATGGCATCGCTGGCCGGGGTGAGCGCGGCACTGGTCTCGGTAACGGTGATGCCCACATCGGCCTGCGCCAAGGCCCCGGCATCGTTCAGCCCGTCACCCACCATCAGCACGCGGTGGCCGTGCTCCTGTTGCTGCTGTATGGCCAGCTGCTTGTCAAGCGGTGAGCACCGGGTGCGCACATCGCCGCTGGCAAAGGCGCCTGAAAGTGCTGCATCCACTTCGGAATCACCGGTGAGCAGGGCCGTGCGGTGGTGCCGGCGAAGCTGCTCCACGGTGGCGCCAATGCCGGTGCGGGCCTGCTTTTGGATCCGGAACAGGCCGAGGTGCTTCCCGTCGATCGCAACGTGGACATGTGCCTCGCCCGTGGTGCGCTCCTGCCCGGTGATGCCGCAGAATGCGGCAGACCCCAGGCGGATGGTGTGCAGGCCCACCTGGGCCGTGATGCCTTGGCCGGGGACCTCCTTCACCTCGCTGCCAGCCATGCCGTCAATGGCAAAGGACCTGGCATGCTGGGCGACCACCGCGCTCAGGGGATGCGTGCTGCTGCGCGCCGCAGCATGCACCAGGGCCTGTTCAGGGGCGGAGAGCGGGCGGCCTTGCCAGCCCACCCGGTGGGCCTCACGTGCGGTGAGGGTGCCCGTTTTGTCAAACACCACGGTGTCGATGCGGGACATGCGCTCCACCACTTCGGTGCCGCGCAGGAACAGGCCGCGCTTGCCCATGAGGCGCACGGTATGCCCGAAAGCGAAGGGCATGCTCAACGCCAGTGCGCATGGACAGGCCACGATCAGCACGGCGGTCACCACGGGCCAAACCTGAGCGGGGTCCTTGCCCCACCAATAGAGGCCCGCACCCAGGGAGATCAGCAGCACCGCCACGGTAAACCGCCTTGCAAGGGCATCTATCAGGCGGGGCATGGCGGGCCTCTCCTGCATGGTGCCTTGCTCGGCCCAGAGCTTTTTCAGGCGGCTGTCGGCAAAGGACCGCAGCACCTCCAGCTCGATCACGCCGCCGCGCTGGCGGCCCCCGGCCTTTATGGTGTCGCCGATGTGCTTAGTGGCGGGAAGCGGCTCGCCGGTGATGAAGCTGTTGTCGATATGGCCGGTGCCGGCGCGCAGAATGGCGTCCACCGGCACCAGTTCCTGTTCACGCACGATGATGCGGTCGCCGGGCTTCAGGTCGGCCACTTTCACCGGTTCTTCCTCCTGGCCGGTGCGGCGCAGCACCACCAAGGGGAGGAAGTCCTCCAGGGCCCTGTCGAAGCGCAGGGCGCGGTAGGTGTGGGCCTGGTACCAGCGGCCGATCAACAGGAAAAAGAGCAGGCCCGCCAATGAATCAAAGTAGCCGGGCCCGGCACCCGTGACCACGTCGTGCAGGCTGCGCACCCACAAGGCCATGATGCCCAGTGCGATCGGCTGGTCGATGTTCACCGTGCGGCTGCGGATGCCCGCCCAGGCACTGCGGAAAAAGTCGGTGCTCAGGAAGAAGACCACCGGGATGGAGAACAGCACGGTGAGCCATTGGAACCCGGTCTTAAGCCCAGCCTCCGTGTCGGCGCCCAAGTATTCCGGGATGGCGAACAGCATGGTGTTGCCGAAGATGAATCCCGCCACGCCGAGGCGGACCAGCAGCATGCGCGGCACTTCGCCGCCCCGCCTGCCCCCGGCGGTCACCTGCGGCCCGTACCCGATGCGCCGAAGCAGCTTTACCAATTGGGGCAGCGGCAGCCGCTGTTCGTGGAAGGTGATGGTGAGTTCCTTGTCGGCGAACGATACGCGGGAGCGCAGGATGGCCGGGTCCACCTTGGAGAGGTTTTCCAGGAGCCAGATGCACGAGCTGCAGTGCATCTGGGGCACGTGCAACCGCACGCGCGTGATGCCGTCCTCGCTGAACTCCACCAATTTGCTCCGGACCTCCTCCAGGGCGAACAGCTCCAGGCGCTGCGCTTCGGGCGCGTCCGCCTGCTTTACGCCGGGCTGCCGCTCCAGCTCATAGTAGGTGCACAGCCCGGCCTCGTTCAGCAGGTCATATACCACCGCACAACCCTGGCAACAGAAGTCCTTGCCGTCATGCACGCGGTGCTCATTGGCGCACAGGTCCCCGCAGTGGAAGCAGTTGGTGCGTACCAGGTGGCGGGTTTCCATGGTGCAAAGAGCGGCAACAGGGCCTTGCTGCCGCATGATGGATGTCATGCCGCCAATGGGCGGTCCTCATTTCCCGCTCAGTAGTACGGCGCGCACAGCAGGTACACCATCACCCCGGTGATGCTCACGTAGAGCCAGATGGGCAGGGTCCAGCGGGCGATCCTGCGGTGCTTGTCGAAGCGGGCGGACAGGGCGCGGGAAAGCGTGATGAGCACCAGGGGCACCAGCGCGGCTGCCAGCAGAATGTGCGATGCGAGCATGGGAAAGTAGAACCAGCCCAGGCTGCCGCCGTATTTCACGGATGGAAAGCTGCTGTGCTGCACCACGTAGCTGATAAGGAAGACGGTGCTGGTGGCCAATGCGGCGAACATCAACCGGCGGTGAAGGGTGATGCGTTTGCGCAGGATGGCCAGCCAGGAGATGGTGAGCAGGATGGCGGCAACCGCGTTGAGCGAGGCGTTCACCTTGGGCAGCGTGGATGCCGCGAAGCCGGCAAGATGCACCAGCTTGGGCCCCAGGTTGATGAAGATGATGGTGCCCACCAGGCCCGTGCTGGCGATCCAGATCCAGGCGGTGCTGCGGCGTTCAGGGGCGGCGGCCATGGTCACCGGCTGTTGGCATTTCCCCGCGGGCGCTGTTCGTCCTCGTACAGCAGCAGCTTCAGGTCCGTGGCCAGCTCACGCATGGCATCGGTGCTGGTGCCGTCGTACATGCCGCGGATGTGCCGCTGCTTGTCCACCAGCACGAATTGCGGGGAATGCACGAATTGCTCGGCCGCCGTGGGATCGGCGCCGGCGCTGAGCAGGTAGCCCAAGTTGCCCTGCCGGTAGATGTCGGCCGCGTTGCCCGTGAGGAATTTCCAGCGGGCCGGGTCCGCATGCAGGCGTTGCGCATAGGCCTTCAGCACTTCGGGGGTGTCGTGCTCCGGGTCCACGGTATGGCTCAGGAACAGCACATCCCTGTAGCGCGGCCCTTCCAATTTCAGCTGCAATTGCTGCATTTGTAGGCCCATGCGCGGGCAGATGCTGGTGCAGCGCGTAAAGAAGAAGTCCGCTATGATGATCTTGCCCGCCGCATCCTTGTCGGTGAACGGCCTGCCCTCCTCATCAATGAAGTTGAAGGGTGGAACCGTGAAGTAGGACGTGTCGCCAGGCACAATGGCCTCCCGCTTGCCCAAGTAGGGCAGGCTGCGGAAATGGTTCCGGCTTCCAAGCCCCAGGAAGATGGCGCCCGGCACCAGCGCAAGCAGCACGATCAACAGGATGATCTTCTTGCGCCTGCTGGCCGTTGTCAGCGTGCGGTTCACAGGAAGATCTTCAGCACCTGGTGCAGGTAGGTGGATTCCCAAATGATGATGAACACCAGGTACATCAGGAACAACGAGTAGGGGATGAGGATCATGCTGCGGAAGTTGCGCCGCTCATCGCCCAGGTGCATGAAGGTCATTACGATGTACGAGGCCTTCACCAAGGTGAGCATGATGAACACCCACTTCACCCAATGCCAATCGTTGGGCATCCAGGAACGCCAGAAGATGCCGAGGAACACCTCCGCGAGGGTGATCACCGTGAGCACGGCGGCCACCAGGAAGATCTTTTTGCGCACCACGCGCCCGTGGTCCTCGCTGTACACCGCGTCCAAGCTGTATTCAATGATGTCGTCCCGTTCCATTCAGGTCGCCGTAGCCCGGCGGAGGCGTTGTTGGAGGTCTTGTTTGCTGGCCGGTATAATACGCGGTGCGCTGTTACACAAGGTAGAAGAAGGTGAACACGAACACCCACACCAGGTCCACGAAGTGCCAGTAGAGACCGGCCTTTTCCACCATCTCGTAGTGGCCCCGGCGGTGGAAGACGCCCTTGATGGCCATGATGAGCACCACCAGGTTGATCACCACGCCGGAGAAGACGTGGAAACCGTGGAAGCCGGTGATGAAGAAGAAGAAGTTGGCGTATGAGGGGGGGCCGTACTCGTTCTCGGTCATGTTGGCCCCGCTCACCACGGATACGGCGCCTTGGTACAGTTTGTAGGCTTCATCGCCCTTCACCACCTCGCTGGAGCGCGGGCTGCCGATGGTCATGGCGAAGGTGGCGGGATCAATGGCCTCGCCATGGTGCGGGTTTTCCTCCAAATAGGCGATGCGCCCGTCGGCAAGGGTCACCCGTGCATGGCTGCCATGGATGAAGTGCGCCCATTCGAACGCCTGGGAGCCTAGGAAGAACAGGCCGCCCACCACGGTGAGGAACATCCATTTCACCACGTTCTTCTTGTCCAACCGATGGCCGGCCTCCACGGCCAGCACCATGGTCACCGAGCTCATGATCAGGATGAAGGTCATCAGTGCCACATACATCAGCGGGTGGTCGCCGCTGAGGCCGGGGAAGGTGCTGAACACGTATTCACCAATGGGCCAGGTCATCCCCGGGTCCAGGGAGTGCCGGGCATAGCCGTAGGCCGAAAGCAGGCCCGTGAAGGTGAGCGCGTCGGAGACCAGGAAGAACCAGATCATGATCTTCCCGTAACTGACGCTCAGCGGTGAGCGGCCGCCGCCCCAGAGGGTGGCATTGCTGATGGTTTTGGAGGCTTCGCCTGACATGGATCGGTTTTCGCGTGGGCAATGTTAATGAACGTAGGCCAAGAACAAAAGCAGGTACACCCAAAGGCCGGCCAAAAAGTGCCAGAAGAGTGCCCCGGACCAGAGGCCGATGTGGTCCTCGCGGCCATACCGGCCGCGCTGTGCCTGCACGGCCATTACCACCAGTGCGGCCAGCCCGCCCACGATGTGGGCGAAGTGGGCGTATGTGAGCACGTAGAAGTAGGAGCTGGCGCCGTTCAGGGTTTCTGCCATTTCCGCGTTCAGCGCATGTTCAAAACCGGTGTCCTCCGGGAGGAAGTATTCGGTTCCGTGCATCACCAAGGTTTCGCCCCGGCGCTCCACGGTGTAGTCCTTGCCGTATTCGCCGTGCAGGTTCTTCAGGCGGGCCACCAGGGCGTAGCCGTCATCCAGCAGCTGGTGCCATCCCTTGAACTGGCTGAATGCGAAGGCCAGGCCGAGCACCAGGGTGAGCAGCAGCCACGGCCCCACGGCCTTCCGGTTGTCCTTGCGCGCCTGCAGCAGGGCCAGGTGCATGGTGCCGCTGCTGGCCAGGATGATCACGGTGCTCCACCAGAAGGGCGCGGGAATGTGGAAGTCCACCCAGTAGTTGGATCCGCCCTTGCTCACCAGATAGGCGCTGGTGAGCCCTGCGAAGAACATGACGATGGAGAAGAGCAGCAGGTACGTGATGTTCCTGCGGGCCTTGTCCATGCGGCTCTTTTTGTCGGCGGCGGCCCCGGTGTCGTTCATAGTTTGTCCAGCACGCAGGCCAGCAATACCAAGGGGAGGTAGAAGAACCCGGCGAACATCAGGCGCCTGGCATCGGCCATGGCCAGGGTGCGGAGCAGCCGCAGGGCGTGCAGGAGCATCACCAAGCCCAGCACCGAGGCCACCAGCGCAGACCAGTGGCCGGTGATGCCGAACGCCCAGGGCAACAGCCCCGTGAAGAGCAGGAAGAGCGTGTACAGCACCAGCAGGAAGGCACTGTACCGGTCGCGCCCGCCCTTGGAAGGCAGCAGGTGGTAGCCCGCCTTGGCATAGTCATCGTGCAGGGCCCAGGAGATGCTCCAGAAATGGGGGAATTGCCAGAGGAACTGCAGGGCGAAGAGCAGCCCGCCTGCAAGGCCGAAGGTGCCGGTGGCGGCCACATAGCCCAGCAACGGCGGAAAGGCCCCGGGGATGGCGCCCACGAAGGTGGCCCATGGGCTCAACCGCTTCAGGGGGGTGTACAAGGCGACGTAGATGAAGAGCGTGAGCAGGCTGAGCACGGCGGTGAACTGCCCGAAGGCGCTCCACAGGATGAAGGTGCCGGCCGCACCCGCCACCACGGCAATGGTGATGGCCTCGCCCATGCCCATGGACCCGCTTACCAGCGGCCTGTCCTTGGTGCGCGCCATGCGGGCGTCCTGCTCCACTTCGATCACTTCATTGAAGGCCACGGAGGAGCCTGCCACGAGCAGTCCGCCGATGGCGAGCAGCAGCGCATCCACCGCATTGAAGCCGCCGGCGGGCACACCCAGGGCGTAGCCCAGCAGCGCGCTGATCATCACCATCAGGTTCACGCGCAGCTTGAAGAGCAGGGCCAGGTCCTTCAACTTGGCCAGCACCCCGGTCCGTACGGTATAGGTCTCCTGCGTTTTCAAACCGGCGGCGAAAGTAAGGCAAGCGGCCCTCGCTGCGGCAGGGGGCGTGGAAGCGGGTGTGTTCGCGGCTTAGCGCACGGTTTGGAAAGGGTGGCGCTGGTGCAGGTTGGCGGCAAGGCCCATGCGCAGGTAGTTGGTCACATGCACGGCCCCGCCGGGCATGGCCTCGGAACGGAAGGTCCATGCCAGTTCCAGCATCAGGCCGGAGCGCGGCTCCACCAGGCGCCCTGCACGCAGCTCGTTCTGCACCACCGGCACCTGCACGGGGTCGCCCAGGCGGTAGTCCAGGTCCTTGGGCTTGCCGTTCGGGAGCAGGGGGCGGTTGCTGTCGGTGAGGAAGATGTTGTTGCCATTGTTGCCTCCGGCCCCCAAGGTGGTGTCCTGCCCCATGAGGCACCAGCTGAACACGTTTTCCACCAGCCAGGGCCCCTTGCGCCATTCAGCCTGCAGCAGCCCTTCCAGAAAGTCCGCCCCGTAGGGATGGGCCAGCGGCTGCCCGTAGTGGGCGTAGTTCTGCCGGCTGTCGCTGTGGGTGTAGATGAAGGGGCGGGCGTAGTTCACTTCCGCGCGCAGGGTGAGGCCGGGCCGCCGGAAGGCATTGTGCGCCACGGCACCGGCTTGTACACCCTGCTTGTTGGCGTACCAGCCGTCCATGGCGCGCACGTGGTTCAGCAGGAACTCGTCTAGGATCAGTTGCGAATAAAGCAGGGTGTTGCGGCCCACCTTCACATTCAGGGCGGCGCCCATGAGCATGTTGTCCGGCGAGCCCAGCCCATATTCCACGGGCCGCAGGAAGATCACCGGGTTTACGTACGAAAGGTCGAATCCCCGGGGGTACTTCGGGTCGTTGTCCTGCCACACCACGGCATCGAAGAACCCGGCGTTCACCCGCTTGGAGATGTTCCAGCTGAGGTAGTGCATGCTGGTGAACTTTTTTTCAGGCCCGGGATACGGATTGCTGGCCACGGGGGTGTTCCGCATCAGGGCATACAGGTTCACATAGCGGATGTGCCATGCCGTGGTGGTGATGCGGAAATAGGGGTAGCTGGTGGCCTCGTCGCCCAGCAGGAGGGAGCGGTAACCTTCGCCGAAAAAGTTTTGCCCCTTGCCCAGGGTGAGGTGGAAGTAGCTGCCGGCCTTGTAGTCGGCGTAGCCGCTCCAGGCATAATGGTTGGCGGCGCTGCCCGACCATGTTGGGGCGCCTTCGCCCGGCACCACGCCCTGGAAGGCGGCATACCGGTCCAGGTAATCCGGCAGCTGTTCGCTCCATCCTTGCAGGTCGGCCTCCAGGGTCCAGCGGGGCGTGGCGTTCCATTCCAGCCAGGCACCTGCACCAGCCCGGTATTTGAAAGCATCCCGCTCTGCCAGGGAAGGGCCGGCCAAGGCGTCCGCCAAGGGGCCCCCATGCCACCGGTTGGCGGGGTTGGCCAGGCGCTGCAGCCAAGGCCAGGCGGCGGGGGGCGTCACGGAATCGGCACCGGGCAGGTTTATCAGGTCTTCGCGCAGGTAGGGCCGGATGGAGCTTTGTGCAAACACATCGCTGCGGTGCATCAGGGCCGTCCAGGGGCCGTCCACCGTGCGCGACAGGGGTAGGAAGCCCTGCTGGGCCAGGGCGGGCGGAACGGCCAGGGCGAACAGCGGCCACAGCCAGCGGGTCATGCCTTGGTGCGTTTGCGGATGGCAAAGGGCACCATGGCCAGCACCAGGGCGGCACCGCCCAGCAGCAGCAGGCCCTTGGTGGGTTGAATGTTGCGTGTGGTAAGGCCCAGCAGGATGATGGCCGCGGAATAGGCATAGAGCACCAATACGGTGCCGCGGTGCCCCAGGCCCAGGGCCATCAGGCGGTGGTGGATGTGGTTCTTGTCCGCCTGGAAGGGGGAGGTGCCGCGGGCCATGCGCACCACGAACACGCGGAAGGTGTCCACTAAGGGATAGGCAATGGCGGCCATGGCAAAGAGCGGCGTGGGCACGGTGCGCAGCCAGCCGGGAAGGCGGGAGATGTCATGGTCCACGATGCGTATGGCCAGCACGCTGAGGATGGCCCCGATGATCAGCGAGCCGCTGTCGCCCATGAAAATGCGGGCCGGGTGGGAGTTGAACACGAGGAAGCCCACCAAGGCGCCGGCCAGGGTAAAGGCCAGCAGTGCCAGGGCGATGTCGCCGGTCCAATAGAGCCAGGTGCCGTAGGTAACGGCGCTGATGAGGCCCACGCCGCCGGCCAGCCCGTCCACGCCATCGATCAGGTTGAAGGCGTTCACCAGCACGATGTAGGTGAAGACGGAGAAGGCGATGCTTACTTCATGGGGCAGCGCGTACAGGCCCAGGATGCCGTGCATGTTATGGATGCGGATGTCGCCCATGATCACCAGGATATAGGCCACCACGAAGTGCCCCATCAGTTTCTTGGCCGGTGAAAAGCCGATGATGTCATCCTTCACGCCAATGAAGAACAGCAGTACCATGGCGGCGATAACGACCTTGAAATCGGCGTAGGCGGCGGCCATTTCCCGGTAGAGGAAGCGGAAGTCGGAGCCGGGGTCGTCGAAGGCGGACAGGCCCGAGGGGAACCAGAGGCTGTAGCTGAAGATGATGGCGGCGAAAATGATGATGCCGCCGATGGTGGGGATGCTGCGCTGGTGGAGCTTGCGCTCCTCGGAGGGTTCGTCCACCAGGTGCTTCATGCGCGCCACCTTGATCAGGCTGGGCATGGTGAAGAGCACCACCAGGAAGGCGGTGAGAAAGCCGGAGAGCAATATGTAGCCGTGTTCCTTCACTGTTGTTTTGCCGGTCAAATATCGTAGTACCGGTTGAACAGGCCCGTATGGAAGGCGACATAGAGGTAGCCGCTGTCCTGTGCGGTGCTGCCCGGTTGCAGGTCGCGCATGGAGTATCCTATGGTCAGCTGCATGTTCGTCATCTGGTTCATCCGCCAGGAGGCGTTCACCGCGCCGAATACGCGCTGGCGGTCCCAGCCTTGCGCCGCAGGCGGGGTGGAGGGCCCGTAGATGTTGCCCCCCGGCACTTCGATCACCCGCGGCCCGTAGGGGTGCGCCACCACGCTCAGCTCGCCCTGGAACCAGAAGCGCTGCTTGATGCCGTAGTCGGCCAGCACCACCAGTTCGGTGTAGCCGGTGCCGATGGGGGAGGCCAAGGGCTGGTTGTCGTGGGTCCAGCTCATCCGCGGGTCGCGCTGGGTGTAGGCGAAGGGCGTGGCCTGGTCGATCTCGGCCAGCAGGTGCAGGTCCTTGTGGAACAGGCCGAACCATTGTGCCCCGGCCTGCCAGGCATAGCGGCTGCGGGCGGGGTCGGTAAGGGTGAACTGGCCGTAGAGGAAGCCTTTTCCGCAGAGGCGGTACTTGGCGTCCAGCCCCAGCAGCTGGGTGTTGCGCCCCTGGAAGCCGTTGGCGGCGGTGTTCAGCCCGATCACCGGGTTGAGTTGCATGGCGTTGAAGGGCAGCACGCCGTCATCGCCGAGGGTTTGCCACATCGTGCCCTCGAACAGGGCCAACTGCAGCGGGCCCAGGTTGGCGCTCAGGTGCAGGAAGGTGGCGCGCTTCCACCAGAACAGCGATTCGCCGGCCTCGCCGGTGGGCAGGCGGTTGGCCGTGCCGTATTGCTGCAGCTTGGCGAAAATGGCCGAGTACTGGAAGCGCTTGTTGCCGGTGATGGTGCTGAATTTCACATAGGGAAAGGGGGAGGCGTTGTCGCTGAGCATCGTGGAGCGGTAGCCGTTGCCCACGAAGTGGCGCCCCTGCCCGAGCTGTGCGTTCAGCCAGGGGCGCGGGCTCCAGCTGACGTTGGCGGTGGCCCAGGCAAAGTCCAGCCCCCGGTCGCCGAAGTTCTTCAGGCGGCCTTGGCCGGGCACCACGCCTTGCGCCTGCGCATAGGTGTAGAGGTACACGGGCACCACGGCCTGGCTTTCCATGAACATGCTTTGGAAGGATACGGTGGGCCCCAGGTCGGCGGCAAGGCGGAACCCCCGTGAGTTCTGTTCCAGGGCGAAGACGTCCGCGTACGTGTTGGCCGTGGCACGCAGTTCCCGCCCGCCCTCAAAGCGGAACATCGGGTCTACGGTAAGGTTGAAGCCTCCGTCCTTGGCCTGGATCAGGTGCTCCTTGTAGAGCTTTTCAGTGATCCAGTAGTAGTAGCGCCCGCTGTCCGGCCGGAAGCCCATCACGTTGTGCAGCTCGGCCCTGCTTTGGATGATGGGACGCAGCCCGGTGTGCATGGTGCTGCCTTCCTCGGCGCCGTTGCGGTCAATGTCGTAGTAGATGTCCCGGTTCAGCGGAATGTCGTTCTGCTGGGCGAACAGGGACAGCACGCACGGCAGCAGTGCCAGCAGGACACGTAGGCGAAGGCGGCGGGGCTGCATGGCGCGGGCGGGTGGCCGAAGGTAGCCGGGCTTTGCAGATTACGACCGCAGGTGCTGCGCCTGCACCTGCCGGAAAGGATTGCGGAAGACCTTTTATCCCGGTACCCGAGTGGGCACGGCGCGAGGGCCGGAACACTGGTGCATTCTCGTGCAGCCACAGGCCGGTTGCCGCCAAATACCGCCCCGCCGCCACCCCGCCCACGGGGAATTTCCGCCACGTTCAGCGGGTGGGCGGCATGTTGGTCCCGGGCGGGTTTTCCCGTTCCAGCCGTGGCGATCGCCGGTTCAATTCCTTCCACTTGTCATATTGCCCGGCGGTGAGAAATCCCTTGAGGTCCAATTCGCGCGCGTTGTGCAGCTTGATGTACGTGGGCTTCAGCTCCGCTTTGCCGCCAAGGCCCTTGAACTTGGCCTCCCATTCGTCGTTGTGGATCTTCCATTGGAAGATCTGGTCATCGCTCATGCCGATCTCGCGACCGATGCTGTCCGTCACCGAGATCCATTGCGGAGGAGCCTTTTGCGGACTTGCTTTCGCCTTGGCCTGCGCATGCACAGCTACGGTTGAAGCCAACAAGGCGATGGCGAGCGGAATGTGAAGGTATTTCATCGGGATCATCTTTTGGGGGCATGCAGCAATCCGCGTGCCCTGCCGCGATCCCGCCCCGGGGAAAGCCGGGGTTCAATTGTGGCCGCTGCCGCGCTGCTTGCCCACAAGGTCGCCGCTCTTGCACAGCACCCCGCCAAGGCCCGCATAGGCGGTGGCGGCCATGCCTTTCAGTACGCCGTTCTGCTTCTTGAAGTCCCACACGTCCGCGCAGAAATGGCGCGAAGTTGTGTGCGTTCAGCAGGTCGAAGGCCACGGAAATGGTGGGCGTGAGGCTTTTTGCGGTGTGCCACATGCCGAAGGGGATGAACAGGGTTTCTCCCGGCCCTACCACGAAGCTGATCGGCGTGGCCTTGGCATAGAGCGGGAACTTGGCGAGGTCCACGTGCTCAATGTCCGGGATGGCGCTTTTCCATTTGTTGCCCGGTTCCGGGTACAGGCATTGCTCCTGCCCCCAGGGCCAAACGGTAAACTCCTTGTCTCCGTACAGTTGGTTGATCCACGCGCTGAGGTGGTAGTAGTCGCGGTGTACGTACGGGAACTTGCCGCCGGGCCCGCCGATGAACATTTCCAAGGCACTGCCCCAGTAGCCGCGCTTGAACCATGCGCTTTCCAGCCAGTTGGGCTTGGCGAAGCCGATGTTCAGGGGGGACACCTCGGTCACCAGTTCGGGCAGTTGCGTGGGCAGGTGGAATTTGCACGGATAGGGCACCGGGCGGCTGGTGTCCTTTCCTTCCACCAGGTCCATGATCTCGGACATGGTGTATTCCTTCCCTTCCACGTGGGTGCGGCGGCTTCCGAAGCGCTGGCGCATCGCATCGGGGGTCCATGTGTTGTAGGCGCGCCAGCCCCGCGTGGCGTTCTTGAACACCAAGGGCACGCCGGGCTTCCAGTGTTCCTCGATGAACTGTTCGTAGCGGAATTCGCTTGCCTCAACCTTTTTAACATCCATGCCTTTGGCTTTTTATCCGACCTCCGAAAGATGCGGTAAAACGATCGGATGGCCCAAGAAGTTTTTCCAACTGCTGCGGCGGTTGGAAAATTTGCATCCGTGCGCACGGCGGGGCGAGCGGACCGGGGATCACGCGGGCCGGTGCGCCCGACCTTTGCGCCCATGCATTGGCACCATGCGGCATTTGCCCGGGCCTGGCTCGTGGCCGTGGCCATGGGCGGTTGCGGGCTGCTTGCCGCCCAAGGCCGCAAGCACTTCACGGCATTCGATACCGCTTATGTGGCCGATTATTCGCGGATCCTTACCACCCGGGCCTACATCAGCACCAAGTTCAACCGCTTGGTGCTGGGCGGCCTGCAAGAGGCGAAGGACCTGGAGTACCGCCCCAACAACCGGGTGAATTTCGGACTGGGCGCAAGCTATCACGCCCTCACGCTGAACATCGGCGTGGGCATCCCGGGAGTGAACAACAACCAGGACAAGTACGGCACCACGCGTTATCTGGATCCCGGATTATGCAGTAGCGGTTTGGGATTTGGGAGAACGCCGCACCAATGCTAAGATAGCGGCTTGAACGCAACGGAAGAAAAAGATGCATGAGCTGTCGCATGAGTTCACTTCGAGGCGGGTG
>JAFEAI010000257.1 GCA_018266475.1 Bacteroidota bacterium | reverse complement strand
CGCTTGGTGGTGGTAAGTTCCACGTCCACGTCGGGATCGTCCAGGTGTACTTGGTAGTACCCGGCGTGGGCAGCTTCCCTGCGGTGCGAAAAGCGCGAGCGGTATTCCTCCGGCTTGGTGGTATACCCGCCGCTGAGGGGCATCAGCAGCACATCGCAGAGATCTGCCACACCGGTGCCGCTGAGGTGGGTGTGGCTGAAGCCGTAGATCAGGCTGTCGCTGTAATGATAGCCGCTGCAGCCGTCCCATTCGGTGGGGGAGGTGCGCGTGTCCGGGCTTAGTTGCACCATGCCGAAGGGCACGCACGGGCCGGGAAAGGTGTGCCCATGGCCACCGGTGCCTACAAAGGGGTTCACCAGGGCGGTGGCGTAGTTGGCGGCCCAGGTGGTGGTGTCCTGGGCAGTGGCGGCAACGCAAGAAAGGAGGGCGATGAAAGGAAGAAGAACGCGGGATGGCATGCACGGGTATCCGGTAAAAAGGGTGAAGGGCACAAGTACAAAGATCGCCTGCGGCGGATCGGATGTTGAAGATGGCCGCTCTTGCTTGCGGCAAGGCGGAACAGGTGGGCACAGCCCCTTGGGCCGGCAACCGGCGCTGCAGCCGGGAAAGCCGCTGCGCTGCGCAACAACGGTATCGGATCCAAGGGCAATGGAAGCGGGGCCGGGGGAATGGATCGCCGGAACAGGCCGCACGCAAGGGGTTTCTCGCAGTTTCTTAACGATCGGGACACGCGCGGGGAATACATTTCGGCCGGATGATCACCAAGGAACACCTGGAACGGGCGCGGCTGCTGGTGCGCCGCCATTTTGCGCGGGGCATGCCCAAGTGGATGGTTTTCCATGACCTGGAGCACACGCTTTCGGTAGCGCGCTATGCGGTGGACATCGGCCGGGCAAATGGCGCAGGGGCGGCGGATCTGCGGTTGCTGGAGATGGCGGCGCTGTTCCACGATACGGGTTATGCGAAGGTGTACAAAGGCCACGAGCAGGCCAGTGCGGAGCTGGCCGGGACGCACTTGGCGGAATGGGGGGTGCCCAAGGCCACCGTGCTGCGGGTGCAGCGGCTGATCCTGGCCACGCGCATGCACGCCCGGCCGCGAACGCTGCTGCAGGGCATCCTGCGCGATGCCGATTCGGCCAAGGCGGGCCAAGCGGATTTCATCGAAAAGGCTGAACGCCTGCGGTTGGAGCTGGAGCATGTGCTTGGCAAGCAGATCGGTGCCCGGGCGTGGACCCTGGAAAACATCGCCTACTTGGAGGGCCACCGTTTCCACACACCCTATGCGCGGCGGCGCTTCGGGCCGCACAAGGCCACCAACCTGAAAGCCCTGGAGGACAGCCTGGCCCGGCAGGGGCGGCTGAGGAACGCGCCCGTGCTGGCAGCGCCCTTCTTCAACCGCGACAAGAGCTGGCTGGCCTTCAATGCGCGCGTCCTGCAGGAAGCGCAGGATGAGCGGACACCGCTGTTGGAACGGTTGAAGTTCCTGGCCATCCACAGCAGCAACCTCGATGAGTTCTACCGGGTACGCGTGGCGCAACTGCGCAGCTTGGCGGTACTGGGCCGTACGGACCGTTCCGCGCTGGAAACCCCGCCGGACAAGCTGATCAGGCGCATCAACCACATTGCCGTGAAGCAACAGCAGGCCCTGGGCACCACCTTCCGCAACAGCATCATTCCGGGGCTTGCCGCGCATGGCATCCGCTTTTTGGGCGTGGACGAGCTCTCGCAACACCAGCGTGCCTTCGTGCGCCGTTACTTGGCCGACCGCATCATCCCGCTGCTGCAGACCGCTGCGCTTCGTGCCGGCAATGCACCGTTCATCGGAGACCGCAAGCTCTACCTGGTCTGCGAGCTGGTGCCGCGCGGCGGGGCCAAGCGCAGAACGTGGTTGATCAATGTGCCTTCCGAGGAGCTGGGCCGCTTCATCATGCTGCCCTCCACCAAGGGGCGCGAAGACGTGCTGCTGCTGGAGGACGCCATACGCATAGGCCTGCCGTCCATTTTCCCGAAGTACAAGATCGGGGCCTGCCACGCGGTGAAGCTCTCGCGGGATGCGGACCTGTACCTGGATGAGGAGCTGTCCGGCGAGGTGGCGGACAAGGTGCGCCGCAGCCTGCGCAAGCGGCGCACCGGAGTGCCCGCGCGCTTCTTGTACGATGCCCATTGCCCGCCACGGCTGGTGCGCAAGCTGCGCGAGGTGCTGGGCCTGCGCAAGGCCGAAATGATCCCCGGCGGGCGCTACCACAACTTCAGCGACCTGCTGGGCCTGCCGGTAAAGGGCCATGCCCGCTTGCACTATCCCGTGCGGCCCCCGCTGGCGCATCCGCGGGCCATGGCCCCGGGCGATCCCTTCGCGCACATCCGCCAGGGCGACATGCTGATGCACTTTCCCTACCACGACTTCCAGGCCTTCACCAGGGTGCTGCAGTATGCCGCAAGCGACCCCGCAGTTACGGCCATCTCCATCACCCTGTACCGCGTGGCGCATGCCTCCGCCGTGTGCGAGGCCCTGCTGCTGGCGCTGAAGAACGGCAAGCGCGTAACGGCCCACGTGGAGGCACAGGCCCGGTTCGATGAGGCCAACAACCTCCATTGGGGCGAGGCCCTGGCTGCGGCCGGGGCGCGGGTCGCCTACGGGCGCGAAGGACGCAAGGTGCATTGCAAGCTCTGCTTAGTGGAGCGCCGCGAGGATGGAAAACCGGAGCGCTACGCCTACTTGGGCACGGGCAATTTCAATGAGCGCACCGCCACCGTGTACGGGGACATGGGCCTGCTTACCGCCGACCGGGCGCTGGTGCGGGACGTGGCCGAAGTCTTCGCCTTGCTGGACGATCCCGAGCGCGAGCTGCGCACCCGCCATCTGCTGGTGGCGCCCGATGGCCTGCGCGAGGCCTTGGAGCGTGCGCTCGATGCCGAGATCGCCCAGGCGCTTGCCGGCCACCCGGCGGAAGTACTGCTGAAGATGAACGGGTTGGAGGACCACCCGCTGATCCGCAAGCTCTATGATGCCAGCCGTGCAGGCGTGAAGGTGCGCCTGATCATCCGCGGCATCTGCTGCCTGGTGCCCGGCATCAAGGAGCACAGCGCCAACATCCGGGCCATCAGCATTGTGGACCGCTACCTGGAGCATGCAAGGGCATACCTGTTCCACAACAACGGGCATCCACTGGTGTACCTCTCCAGCGCCGATTGGATGCAGCGCAACATGGACCGCCGTGTGGAGGTGGCCTTCCCGGTGCTGGATCCCGCGTTGCGCGCCGAAGTCAGGCGGTTCCTGGAGATGCAGTGGGCCGATACGGTGAAGGCCCGCATCATCGATGAACGCCAGGCCAACCGGCGGCGCCACCCCCAAAAGGGCACCAAGGGCATACGTTCCCAGGAGGACTGGTACAAGGCACTGAAGGCCATGGCCGGGTGAACCGATCGATCGCAGCGGCCACCACGGCCTCCATCAGCCCCTGCCACCACCAATTAGCTTTGGACCGATAGCCATGGCCAGAACGTCCCTCTCCACCGCCGCCTTCCGCGAGCGCCAACGGACCTTCACCTTCCGCCATCCCATCTTGATGAACATGGCCACCCAGATCGTCTTCTGGGTGGTGGCGAACCTGCTGCTGGTGCTGTTGGTGTGGGCCCTCCTGCATGCCGCATCCTTCCACGCCGAGGGCCTGCGCATGCTTTCCCTGCAGGCAGGTTGCTTCATCGCCTTGGTGCTGGGGGTGCTCTATGGCGCCATCCTGGGCGTTATAGACCAGCTGCTGGAGCGCACCACAAACCCCGCCCGTACCTGGGGGTTCCGCATCCTGCTCAAGGCCGTGCTCTACACAGGCACGTCCGTGCTCCTGGTAATGCTGTTCTACCGGGCCACCATGCCGGTACACGAACGGTACATGGGCGGTACGCCCGCCTCGGAAGGCCGCCTGTGGCTGGGCACCGCGCTGGTGCTGTATGCCATGATCGGCAACGTAGCCGTCTCCTTCTTCAAGGAAGTGGAACGCAGCTTCGGGCCCGGCACCATGCGTCCGCTGATCCTGGGCCTGTACCGCCAACCGCAAGTGGAGGACCGGGTCTTTATGTTCATGGACCTCCGGGGCAGCACCACCCTGGCCGAATCCCTGGGGCACCTGAGGTACAGCGCCATGGTCCGTGACCTGTTCCAGGAGGTGAACCGCGAAGTGCCGCGCCATCTGGCAGAGATCTACCAATACGTGGGCGATGAGGTGGTGCTCACTTGGGACCGCCACGCAGGGCCGGATGCCCAACGCTGCCTGAAGATGTTCTTCGCGGTGCAGGACCGCATCCAGGCCCGTGCGGCCTTCTACCACGAACGGTACGGCCTCGTGCCGCAGTTCAAGGCCGGTGTGCATGCCGGGCAGGTAACGGCCGTGGAGATCGGTGATATCAAACGGGAGATCGCCTACCACGGCGACACCATCAATACGGCCGCACGCATCCAAGGCAAGAGCAACGAATTCGGGCACCTGCTGCTGGTGAGCCGGGAGATGATCATGCTCTGCGGAGACATAGGCAAGATCGGGATGCGCAGCGAAGCGCTCGGGGGCATCCTCTTGAAGGGCAAGAAACGACGGGTGGACGTTTATGCCGTGGAGCGGCTGCCAACGCATGGCAATGCGAACTGACCGGCCTGCATACGCGGCACCGGCCGTGTCCGCACACGTGCTGCAGTAGGGTTCCGCGCGCCGTCCGGATGTGCCGCAGCCAACGCCCCCCTCACAACGTCGCCAGCGCCGCCGCCCCCAGGATCGCCGCATCATCTTCGGGCAGCGCCGAGGCCACCAGGTCCACGCGGCCGTGGTAGATGTTCAGCAGGCTTTCGCGGAAGCGCTCGCGCAGCGGAGCCATCAGCAGTTCGCCGTTGCGGGCAATGCCGCCGAAGAGCACAATGCGCTCCGGCCCGGTGATGGCCACGGCGTTGGCTAAGCCCACGGCCAGCCAGCGCGCCGCATGGCGGAAGGTCTGCAATGCGGCCGTATCGCCTTGCTGCGCGGCCTTGGCGATGCACAGCACACCTTCCTCCCGCAGCAAATCCGGATCACCGTCCAGGTCGGCATAGGTTTCCCGAATGCCGCGGATGCTCACGTAGGCCTCCAAGCAGCCCTTGCGGCCGCAGGTGCATTGGCGCCCGTCGATCACGATGGTGGTATGGCCCAGCTCGCCGGCGTTGCCGTGGCTGCCCAGCAGCAGTTGGCCGTTTGCGATAAAACCGCTGCCCACGCCGGTGCCCAAGGTCACCATCAGCAGGTCCTTGCAACCCTTGCCCGCGCCGTAGCGCCATTCGCCGAGGGCGGCGGCGTTGGCATCGTTGCCCAGCACGGCGGGTATGCCGGTGCGCAGTTCCAGCATGCGCGCCAGCTGCACATCATGCTTCCACGGCAGGTTGGGCGCCATCTCAATGATGCCCGTGAGCTGGTTCGCGTTGGGGGCGCCGATGCCTATTGCAGTGGCCGGTTGCCCGTTGTCCGTTGCGAGTTGCCCGGCAGCTTCTGCCAAGGCATCCGTGAAGGCATCCGCGCTGCCATGCCCGGTGGTGGGCAAACTTTTTCGCGCGACCACTTTGCCCTGGTCCACCAATCCCAGCTTGGTGCTGGTGCCGCCGATGTCGATGCCGATGATCATTTGGAAGAGGTGAGGAGGTGAAGAGGTGAAGAGGTGAGGAGGTGAAGAGGTGAGGAGGTGAAGAGGTGAGGAGGTGAAGAGGTGAGGAGTCACTCGTCCTGAAAAAAGTTGGCCGCCTGTTCATAGCCTCAGGGTCCCCTTCGGGAGACCGCTGAGGGAGCTCTGTTAGCCTCAGGGTCCCCTTCGAGAGACCGCTGAGGGAGCTCTGTTGGAGGGGGGCCAGATCATCTGATTTTCTGATCTTCTGATTTTCTGATCCTCTGATTTTCTGATCATCTGATTTTCTGATCATCTGATCTTCTGATCACCCGATCACCCCAACCCTGCTTCCCCTGAACCCGAACCAGGCCAGATAAACGTAGCATGCCAGTGGCAGCGCAAAGCTCAGGTGCATGGCCGTTTCGCCCAGGCCGGTGGCTTGCAGGGCATCGATCAGCCCGCCCTGCGCCACGGGCACCAGCGCGCCGCCCAGGATCATCATCACCAGCAGGGAGCTGCCCTGGCCGGTATCACTGCCCAATCCGTTGATGGCAAGCGTGAAGATGTTGCTCCACAAAATGGAATTGAACAGGCCCACCGCGAGGATGGCCCACATGGCGAACGCCCCGCCGCTGAATAGGGTGAGGACCACCAAGGCTGCGGCCACGGTGGCGAAGATGCCGGTGACCTTCCCCGGTTGGCTGCCGGCCAGCACGAACACCGCCATGTTCGCCGCGATCAGCACCGCCATGGGCCACAGGTGCCGCAGGTCCAGCCCGCCGCCAAGGCGGTTGATGAAGGCCAGCAACAGGAAGATCGCCGCGCCGATGCCCACCATCACCGCGATGCGCTTAGCCCCCGCAAACCGGTTGCTCAGTGCCACCGCGCCCAGGAAGCGCCCGCACATGGCGCCGCCCCAGTACAGGCTCAGGTAGTTCTTGGCATCGTTGTGTTCCAGGCCCGCAACGCCCTTGAGCCCCAGGAACCCGATGATCAAGCTGCCGATGGCCACCTCGGCGCCCACGTAGCAGAAAATGGCCGCCATGCCGTTCCGCAGCTGGCGGTGCCGCAGGGCGTGCTGCCGCTCCCCGGCCTTGGCGTGCGGGGGTTCCGGCAGCGCGGTGAAATACACCCACGCCGCTTGCAGCAGCAACAGGCCGGCGAAGAAGGCGTAGGGCCAACGCACGGCGGCATCGCCCTTGAAGTGCCCGAAGATCAAGGCGCCGCCGATCAACGGCGCCAGCGTGGTGCCTAAGGAATTGAAGCCCTGTGCCAGGTTCAATCGGCTGCTGGCCCCTTCGGCCGTGCCGATGATGGCCACAAAGGGGTTGGCGGCAATCTGCAGCACGGTGAAGCCCAAGCCCAGCACGAACAGTGCCGCCAGGTAGAAGCCATAGACCTGCACATAGCTGGCGGGCACGAACAGGGCACTGCCCGCCGCGCTCAGCACCAGGCCGGCGATCAGTGCCCGCTTGTAGCCCATGCGTTGGATGGGGTCCCCCTTGCTGCTGGAGTATATGTAGTAGGCCAGCGAACCCAGGAAGTACGCCCCGAAGAAGCAGAACTGCACCAGCATGCTCTGCCACCAACTAAGCGTGAAGACGGCCTTCAGGTGGGGGATGAGCACGTCGTTCATTACCGTTATGAAGCCCCATGCAAAGAAGAGCGTGGTGAGCACGGCCATGGGCCAGGCCACGGAAGCCTTCCGTGCGGACAGGATGGGTGGTATCGCCATGCGGGTTCCGGAGGGCCTGCCAAGGCCGGTGCGGCCAAAGTACCACAGCGGCCATTGTCTCCCCTCGTTTGCGAACATCATACCTTCGTGCCTGTTCCATTGTAAAACTTTTCAAGGTCATGTCAGCCACAACGCATCAGGATACCCGCAGCCAACGCGCCATCAAGCTGGAAAGCAAGTACGGGGCGCACAACTATCATCCCCTGCCGGTGGTGCTTGAGCGGGGCGAGGGCGTGTTCCTCTGGGATGTGGAAGGCAAGCGCTACTACGACTTCCTCAGCGCATACAGCGCGGTGAACCAAGGCCACTGCCACCCGAAGATCATAGAAGCGCTGACCGCACAGGCGCAAAAGCTCACCCTCACCAGCAGGGCTTTCTACAACGATGTGCTTGGTGAGTACGAGGAATATGCCGCGCAGTACTTCGGTTACGACAAGCTGCTGCCCATGAACACCGGGGCGGAAGCCGTGGAGACGGCCATGAAGCTGGCGCGCAAATGGGGCTACAAGGTGAAGGGGATCCCGCGCGACCAGGCCCGCATCATCGTATGCGCGGGGAACTTCCATGGCCGCACCATCAGCATCATCAGCGCCAGCGTGGACCCGGATGCACGCGCGGACTACGGCCCCTACACGCCGGGCATCGACGTGATCCCCTATGACAATTTACCGGCGCTGCAGCGCGCGTTGGAGCATCCGCACGTGGCGGCCTTCCTCGTGGAGCCCATCCAGGGCGAGGCCGGGGTGATGGTGCCGCGCGACGGCTTCCTGAAGGAGGCCTACGCGGCCTGCAGGGAGCGCAACGTGCTGTTCATGGCGGACGAGGTGCAAACGGGCCTCGCACGCACCGGCAAGCTGCTGGCCTGCGACCATGAGGGCGTGCGCCCCGACGTGCTCATCCTCGGCAAGGCCCTCAGCGGGGGCGTGCTGCCGATCAGCGCCGTGCTGGCGGATGACGGCATCATGCTCACCATAAAGCCGGGCGAGCACGGCAGCACCTTCGGCGGATTTCCTTTGGCGGGCCGCGTGGCCATGGCCGCACTGCAGGTGATAAAGGACGAGCACCTGGCGGCCAATGCGGAAAAGTTGGGCCATGTGTTCCGCAAGGAGATGCAGAAGCTGGTGGATGAGTTCGGCTGGGTGGACCTTGTGCGGGGCAAGGGGCTGCTGAACGCGGTGATCATAGAACCGCGCAAGGATGGCCGCACCGCATGGGAACTGTGCATGCTGCTGGCCGAGCACGGACTGCTGGCCAAGCCCACGCACAACGACATCATCCGCTTCGCGCCGCCCCTGGTGATCACGCGCGAACAACTGGATGAGTGCATCGCCATCATCCACAAGTGCGTGCGGGCCTTCGCCTGACGCAGCATGTGAGCCGGGAACAGCAGGGGTGCCCGGTGGCCGGTACGGTCGCGGTCAGGGCTGCTTGCTGCGGTCCACCGTGCGCACCAGCTTGCCCTTTTCGTAGTACTTCTCCAAATAGACCTGCCCGTCCGGCGCAAATTCCAATTGCACGCCATCCTCCAGGCCCTTGTCCCAGTGCTCGGTGTATTTCGGCGTGCCGTTCTCGTAGAAATAGTTCCACTCACCTTGCTCCACGCCGTTCGCGAACCGCCCCACATAATCCAGCTTGCCGTTGGGATAGTACACCCGTTCCATCACCTTCATGGCTCCTTCACCCTTGCCCTTGGTGTAGATCACCACCTCGGCCTTGCCATTGGGATGCCTGCTGGCCACATACTTATGCGTGCTGCATCCTGCGGCCAACAGCCAGCAGGCGGCACCTGTCACAAGGATTTTTTTCATGCCGCACCAAATGTAGGCCGTAAGGAACTTCGGGTTGGCTGAACAAATGGCCAACACCCCGATGCGGGCCGCCACCGTCAGAAGCGGGCGATCAATTTAAGGTTGATGCGCCTTGGGGTGAGAAATTCCGGAATGCCGTAATAGCGCCCCTGGACGTCCTGCACCCAGGTGTAGTCCACCGTATTGTTCAGGTTGATCAAGTTGAAGATCTCCAAGGAAAGCCACAGGTCCTTCACGTGGCTGAGCACACCTGTTTTCTCTTGGCCCGGTGCGCCTAGGAGCTGCTTGCTGAAGCCGATGTCCACCCGCCGGTACAGGCTGGTGCGCAGGGTGTCGGCATAGCGGTTTGCGTTGGGCGGGCCGTAGGGCAGGCTGGTGCCGAACACCAGGTTCATGTGTACCTTGAAGGTGGGCCAGCGTGGCATTTCATCCTGGAAGAAGAGGGCGAAGCTCACCCGCTGGTCGGTGGGGCGGGGGATGTAGCCGGCCTCCACGCGCACACTGTCCACCGGCGTGCGGTCCTTGGTGTCGATGCCGTCCGTGCGCTCGCCGTACTTGTTGTAATAGTGGTAGTAGTAGTCGCCGGCGATGTCCTCCATGGTCTTCATCACCGACAAGGAGGCCCATGATTCCACGCCCTTGATGAACTCGCCGTTGAGCTTCATGTCGATGCCGGTGGCATAGCCCCTGGCGTTGTTGTTGGCGAAGTAGCGGATGCGCACATTGTCCAGCACATAGGGATTGAGGTCGCTGAGCGCCTTGTAGTACAGTTCCGTGGTGAACTTGAAGGGGCGCTGCCAGATCTGGAACTGGCGGTCCATGCCGATGATGTAATGGATGCTCTTTTGTGCGCGCACCTCGGGGTTCAGCACGCC
Organism: Bacteroidota bacterium; assembly: GCA_018266475.1. Lineage (GTDB taxonomy): Bacteria > Bacteroidota > Bacteroidia > Flavobacteriales_F > PHOS-HE28 > PHOS-HE28. The sequence goes on along the minus strand of JAFEAI010000257.1, from coordinate 15,728 downwards.
TTGGAAGTTGCGCAGCTCCCGGTAGAAGGGCGGTTGGTAGTACAGTCCGGTGGCGAACCAGAAGCTGTAGTCGCGCTGCACGGTGTCGCCGGGGGCCACCACCTTCCGCCATCCCGGGTGGAAGATCAGGCGCGCCCGCGGGCTCACCACGGTTTGCCCGTTGTAGCTCCAGTTTTGCCCGCGCACACCGGCCACCAAGGCCCATTTCCGCCTGGGGCCGGCGTTCCATTCCCAGGCGTTCTGCACGTAGGCCGAGCTGCGCACGCTTTCCAGGTCGATCTTGGATTTTACGCTGGTGTTCAGCTCCAAAAGACCGTTGCTGTGCTGGGGAATGCTGTAGCCTGCGCTGTCCACCATGTACCATTCGCTCAGGCGGTCGTTGATGCGTTCGCTGCGCGCCTCCATGCCCCACTGCAGGTTGCTGCCGCGGCCCCAGCGCAGGGTGCCGGTGTGCGAGGCGCTGATCACCGTGGCCTCAAGGCTGTTGCGGGCATGGTCCAGGTAGGCGCCCACGCCCAGGTCGCGCACCACCTGGCCGAACTGCTCGCTGGCAAGGTTGCGTTCCAGTTCGCCCAACCGGTATTCGCCCAGGATGTCCATCCGCTCGGTCTCGTAGGTGTTGAAGGCGCTCCCGGTGAATTTCAGGGTGAGCTCCTTGGTGGGCCGCACGTTCAGGCTCAGCGCCCCCGAGAAGGTTTCGTAGGCCGTTCGTTCCTGGCCTTCAAAGTAGACGGTGTAGCGCAGGGCCTGGTTGAAGTTGCCCAGTTCGGTCTCCCGGTCGCGCGGGATCACGTCGTAGCGGTTGCGCGAATACAGCCCGAGGAACCCGAGCTCCACCTTGTCGCTGAGGTCGTAGGTCCAGTAGCTCTGCAGGTCGGTGTAGGTGGGAATGTACTCGCCCTGGGTGTCCAGCCCTTTTAGGATGGTGCTCAAGGTGCGGTAGCGGAAGCCGGTGATCTGGCGCAGGCGCTGGTGGTGCATGGCGCTGCCCACGGTCACCGACCCGCCGAGGAGGCTGGCCATCACGGTGGCATCGAATTCCCTTGGCCTGCGGTAGGTGATGTCCAGCACGCTGCTGAGCTTGTCGCCGAAGCGCGGCTCCCAGCCGCCCGCGCTGAAGTGGATGCGCTCGATCATGTCCGGGTTGGGGAAGCTTAGCCCTTCCTGCTGCCCGCTGCGCACCAGGAAAGGGCGGTATACCTCAATGCCGTTCACGTACACCAGGTTCTCATCGAAGTTGCCGCCGCGCACGTTGTAGCCGCTGCTCAGCTCGTTGCGCGTCATCACCCCCAGGCTGCCCTGCAGCAGGCTGTTCACGTCGCCCAGCGAGGGCTGGAAGTGCGAGGTGCGCGCGTTGAGCTTGTCGATGCCCGCATCGCGCAGCCTGTCGTTCACCACGGTAACGGGCCCGATCACCGAGGAGCGGATCACCACGTCCAGCGTGCGGTGCTCCCCGGGGGCCAGGTCCAGCTTGCGCTCCACCGTTTCCGCGCCGGGGTAGGCAAACCGCACCGCCACCCCCTTGCCAGCGGGAACCGTCAGCGCGTACCCGCCATTGGCGCCGGAGGTGGCGGCCGCACCGCCGGGCACGGCAATGCTGGCATCGGGCAGCGGGCGGTTCTCGTCATCGCGGATGATGCCCGACAGGGTGGCCGTTTGCGCCGAAAGGAACAGGGACGGGAGGAGCAGGAGAAACAGGGCCGCGCGCCTCATGCGGAGAAGCCAGGGAAGGGGTGGAGTGCCATAGATCGGCCAAAGTAACGGGGAAGCGGCGGGATTAGTGCCGGGGGCGCCGGAAGAAGCAAGGGAAGCCTTGCCGCAGCACGTGCCGGATGGCTCGCAATGCTGGAATTCCATGGCTGTTAGGCGGATACCTGTCGGAAACTGCGGATTTTATCCCTACCTTCGCGCCCCCAATTTTGGGGAAGGTCCATGCAGCGGCGCCATGGGCTCATCACAAACAACCTTCCGGGCAGCGCCGCCGGGACCCGGAATACAAAAGGAGCATAGATGTCAGCAGTGGAGAACAACAAGGTGATGTTTGCCGAACCGCCGGCGGATTTTGATTGGGATGCCGTGGAAGGCAAGTCGGCAGGTGCCGCCGCCAGCCACCAGACCATGGAGAAGGCCTACGAGGACAGCCTCACCAGCATCGCCGAAAAGGAGGTGCTCATGGGCACCGTGGTGGGCCTGAACAAGAAGGAGGCGGTGATCAACATCGGCTACAAGTCGGAGGGCGTGGTGCCCTTGAGCGAGTTCCGCTACAAGCCGGACCTGGCCATCGGCGACAAGGTGGAGGTGTACATCGAAAAGCAGGAGGACAAATCCGGCCAGATGATCATCTCCCACAAAACGGCGCGTGTACACAATGCCTGGGGCAAGGTGAACCATGCCATGGAGACCAACGAGATCATCACCGGCTACGTGAAGTGCCGCACCAAGGGCGGCCTCATTGTGGACGTGTTCGGCCTGGAGGCCTTCCTGCCCGGCAGCCAGATCGATGTGAAGCCCATCCGCGACTACGACCAGTACGTGGGCAAGAACATGGAGTTCAAGGTGGTGAAGATCAACCAGGAGTTCAAGAACGTGGTGGTCTCCCACAAGGCCCTGATCGAAGCCGAGATCGAAGCCCAGAAGAAGCAGATCATCAGCGGCCTGGAAAAGGGCCAGGTGCTGGAAGGCACCGTGAAGAACATCACCAGCTACGGCGTGTTCGTGGACCTTGGCGGCGTGGACGGATTGATCCACATCACCGACCTGAGCTACGGCCGCGTAACACACCCCGAGGAGGTGGTGAAGCTCGACGAGAAGATCAACGTGGTGATCCTCGACTTCGACGACGAGAAGCGCCGCATCGCCCTCGGCCTCAAGCAGCTCAGCCCCCACCCCTGGGATGCGCTGGACGCCAACCTGCAGGCCGGCGACAAGGTGAAGGGCAAAGTGATGGTGACCACCGACTACGGCGCGTTCGTGGAGGTGGCCCCCGGCGTGGAAGGCCTGCTGCACGTGAGCGAAATGAGCTGGAGCCAGCACCTGCGCAGCCCCAAGGATTTCCTCACCGAAGGCCAGGAGATCGAGTGCATGGTCCTCAACATCGACCGCGAGGAGCACAAGATGAGCTTGGGCATGAAGCAGCTTGCGCCCGATCCCTGGGAGGACATCGAGTTCAAGTACCCGGTGAACTCACGCCACACGGCCAAGGTGCGCAACTTCACCCACTTCGGCATCTTCGCCGAGCTGGAGGAAGGCGTGGACGGCCTCATCCACATCAGCGACCTCAGCTGGACCAAGCGCGTGAAGCACCCCAGCGACTTCTGCAAGATCGGCGACGAGCTCGAAGTGCAGGTGCTGGAGGTGGACAAGGAGAACCGCCGCCTCAGCCTGGGCCACAAGCAAGTGGAGGAAAACCCCTGGGACGTGTTCGCCGACACCTTCAAGGTGGGCAGCGTGCATGAGGGCACCCTCATCGCCCGCAGCGGCAACACCTTCACCGTAGCCCTGCCGTACGGCGTGGAAGGCACCGTGGCCCTGAAGAACCTCCGCAAGCAGGACGGCAGCAAGGCCGCCCTGGAGGAGAAGCTGCCCTTCATGGTGATCGAGTTCAACGGCGATGCCCGCCGCATCGTGCTTAGCCACACCCGCACCTTCGAGGAAGGCGATGAACCCCTGGAGCACACCCCCGCCAAGCGCCGCAAGAGCGGTGATGACCATGGCGCAGGCCAAAGCCCCAGCGTACGCAGCATCAACGAGAAGGTGGAAAAATCCACCCTCGGCGACCTGGGCGTGCTCAGCGACCTGAAGAACGCGATGGAAAACAACGAGCGCGGCGGCAAAACCGCAAAGCGCAAGACCCGTCGCGACGACGAGGACATGGACGATATGGAAGGCTAAGCCTTCCCCAAACACGATAAGCGATGGGCGGCCGGGTGGCCGCCCATTGTTTTTTCCCCGTGCCCCCTCGCATGGTCCGCATGTGCGATCACCGTACATTCGCAGCCCATTTAGGATCATTCTAAACAAGCTATGCGGATTAAGACGTTGCTCGCGGACAAAGGCGAGGTGGCACTGTTGGGCCTTCGGGCCATCCTGGATCCCGTGGAGCGGATCGCCATCGTTGGCGAGGCCCGCAATGCAGGGGAGATGCAGGCGATGATCGCGGGCCTGCGGCCGGACGTGGTGCTGGTGGACCACACCGCCGAGGGGTTTGGCGCGGAAGCCGTGCGCGAGGCGCTCCGGCGCGAGCCGCGCACCCGGTTCATCGCCATCACTCCCGATCCCTCGCAGGTGGCGCTGATGAGCGCCCTGCGCGCCGGCGTGGCCAGCTACATCAAAAAAGATTGCGGGCGCGAGGAGATCATCGATTCCGTGCTGCACACCGCCGACGGCCAAAAGTTCTTCTGCGGCAAGATCCTGCGCGCCATCCGCTCGGCCTCCCTGGACGTGGAGGCCCTGGGCCGCACCGCCGACGACTGTGCGCCCGTTACGCTCAGCGGGCGCGAGGCCCAGGTGATCGCCCTCATCGCCGAGGGGTTCTCCTATACGCGCATCGCCGACCGCCTGTGCCTGAGCGCCCACACGGTGACCACCCACCGCAAGAACATCATGCAAAAGCTCGGCGTGAACAATACCGCCGCACTGGTCCTTTATGCAGTGAAGCACGGGCTTGTCCACCCGGACAAGTTCCTGTTCAACGCCTGAGCACGAGCTTTGGCCACAAGCTGCACGGCATGGCCTTGTTGATCGCGGACATCGGGGGAAGCAGTTCACGCTGGGGGATCATCCGCAATGGCGAAGCCGTAGCGTGGCCCGAAAAGCTGGCGGGGTTCAATCCGGCCAGCGGTTCGCCCGACGTGCTGCAGCAGCAATTGAAGGCCGCCCGCCTGGATCCGGGGCACGGGGAAGCCTTGGAGGTGTTCGCCTATGGCGCGGGGTGCGGCGCCCCGGATCGCGCAGGGCGCATGCACGGCGCCCTGCGGCAGGTGTGGCCGCAGGCCGTGGTGCATGTGGGCACCGACCTGCTGGGCGCGGCGCGAAGCCTGTACGGCACCAAGGCGGGCCTGGTGCTTATCCTGGGCACCGGCATGAACGCCGGCCATTACGACGGCAACCGCCTGCACTGCCCCATGCCGTCGCTGGGCTACATCCTGGGCGATGAGGGCAGCGGGGCCGACATCGGCAAGCACCTGCTGCGCGATGTGCTCCACGGGCTGGCCCCGGAAGTGCTGCGGGACGCCATCTTCCCCCAAGGGCCCGACCTTCCGGCCTTGCTGGATGCCGTGTACAGGTCGCCCGCATCGCAAGCGTTCGTGGCGGCATTCACCGCCCGCCTGGCCGATCACCTGGGGACCGAATACGTGCATGATCTGCTTGCCTCGCGGTTTTTCGCCCTGGGCCGCTTGCTGCAACTGCACTTCAGCGCGGAGGAACGGGCGGAGGTGCGCGCAAGCGGGTCCGTGGCGCACGGCTTCAGGCCGGTGCTGGAGCAGGCACTGCTGCACGGGGGCATGCACCTTAGCGCAGCGGTGAAGGACCCCCTGCCGGGGCTGCTGGCCTTCCATGCGCAGGCCCTGCGCTGAGGCTGTCGGCACCCAACACCAGCCGCTGGAGGTTTGCCAAGGATGCCTGGTTGCCGGGCGACCCGATCATGGACAGCACCAGTTGCTTTTCCACCGCGGTAAGGTGCCAGCTCAGGCTGATCTCCGCGTCGCTCTGCATCCAAAGTTGCAGGTTCACCATGTGCAGCGGCACGGGCATCCACGCATCGGCGGTCTTCAGCGCCAGGTCGAAATCCTGGTCCTGCATGATGAAGTAATTGTCGTACACGCTGCCCACGGGCTCGGTAAGGCGCCCCAGGAAAGACCCCCCGGCAGGCTGCACCTCCAACTGCTGCTGCTTGTCGCGCATTTCAATGATCACTACGCGGCTTACATGCGCGGCCAGCCAATCGCGATAGGTGCGCAGGAAGGCCAGCGTGGTGCGGTAGCCGTAGTTGTCCCGCGCCCCGGCGTCCATCACGCGCATCCGCGGCTCGCTAGGCAGGGTGGTCACCGGCGTGATGTACGGGAAGGTGGCGTTCATCCGCAGGGCGGAGGACAGCTTGAGGTTGCCCGCGTCCTGGTCCTTGTAGAGCCGCTGGAACTCGATGCTTTCGGGCTCCACGTAGGCATGTACGGGGCCGTGCGGCTCTATGTTGGTAAGGTAGCCCACGGGCAGCGGGCTGATCAGCAGCCTGCGCCCGTCGTTGATCACCGTGGGGCTGATCACCAGCATGGGCGTTTCCGCCATGCGCTCGGGCCCGGCCATGTCCTTCAGCCGCACATCGAAGAGGCCCTCGGTAAGCTCGTTCAGCCGCGATTCAAAGGCAAAGGCACGGTCCAGCGTATAGTGCCGGTTGCCATCATGCACCTTGCGGTAGCGGATGAACATGTCGTTGGTGACAAAACTGAAGGTGAGCGCATTGAGGAGGTCGCCGGCCATTTGCTCCAAATGGTGCGGGTCGGCGGGGCTCATGGGCTTGCCTTCCTTGGCGGCCAAGGCCAATTGGCGGTAGTAGGTGGCGCCGATGAGGCCGCCGCTGCTGCCGGTCATCAACACCGAGCGGTCCATGAGGCCGCCGCCCAGCAGGCTGTCGGCCACTTGCAGGCAGCGGAAGGTCCACAGCATGGCGCGTGATCCGCCGCCGCTGGTGTTGATGATGATCAGCGGCGGTTTTTCCCCCGCATGGGGCATGGCCTGGTTCTTCCGCAGCCAAAGGTCCAGGGTGGCCTGGTGCGCTGCTGCGTCCTTGCGCGCGGTGGTGGTGTCCGTGGCGCCCGCGCGGATGTGCTCCAGGGTGTAGGCGGTGGGCGTGCCTGAGTAATCCAGCCCGTAGGCCTGGGTGTCGTAGAGGAAGTTCTGCGTTTTCAGGCTCAGCAGGTTCAGGGCCACCACAAGGGCGATCACCAAGGAGACGATCCAGCCGTTCACCCAGCTGCTGATGGCGCTGAAGAGCATGAGCACCATGGTGAAAAGCAGGAAGATGCTGGCACCTGCGGGAATGGCGAAGAAGGGCACGGTGCTGAAGGCGCCCAGGGCGATGAAGGTGAGCACCACCGCCAGCTCGAAGATGCTTCCGTTGATGTGGTTCTGCCAGAGCACGCTGCGCAGCAGGTCGCGGTCGTAGTGCTTGATGCTGCGCGCCAGCTTGATCTGCAGGGGCCAGGTGAGGTAGGTCTCCACGCGCCATTTCCCGGTGCGCTGCTGGCGCCGCAGCCAGCGGCTGGCCTTGCGCTGCTGCTGGGGCACCGGCGGCACCATGGGGATGATGTCCTCCATCACCGGTTCGGGGGCGAAGGCATCGGCCTCCCCGGCAAGCTCCTTGTGTACGTCCGTGTTGGTGCGGGTGAAGTACAGCAGGGCGATCAGCAGGAACAGCCCGATGCCGATGAGGAACCCGCAGAGGTTGAGCACTACATCAAGGCCGGAGACCAGCTCCTTGTGCAGCTGCAGCCGCGCCGAGCACCAGAGGTAGGTGAGCACGAAGGCCGCCGGGATGATGCCGTTGTTGATGTTGAACTTCAGGAAGGGCCTGGCCCAGGTGGCCACGAACGGAAAACGGTAGGCGTGCGTGAGGTAGGTGAAGAGGTTGAACGCGGTGATGAAGCCGCCCAGGGCGAAGCCCAGCAGCAGGAAGGAGAGCAGGTCCGCCGTGCCGAAGTATTCGGGGTAGAGGAAGAGGTTGGGGATGCCGTACTTGGTGCCCAGGCCCTGGGTGATGTAGCCGAACAGCAGCAGCCAGCAGAAGAGCATCACGTGGCTCTTTTTCAGGTGCAGCACCACCAGCTGGAACGGGAAGAAGAACAACACCCGGTCGGTTACCTGCCGGAGGCGCGCCTTGCGGATCATGGCCGGAATGAGGTTGGGCATGCCATGCGTACAAAATAGGAAGGAACCGGTACCTTCCTTTCCTTCATACGCATTTGCTCAAAGTTTGGCCAGGGTGGCCTGCATCACTTCCGCTTCCACCTGCTCGGCCTGCTTCTTCAGTGCATCGGCCTCCTGCATCACGGTGTGCTGGAAGGCGGCATCTTCGAAGCCCTTGAAGTTGGTGCGCACGTTGAGGTAGGCGGCCAGCGCGCCGGTGCGGGCGCACATCACGCCCACGCCCGCATCGCTTACGCTGCTGGGCATGCCCACGCGCGCCATGGCCTGCGCCACCTCCATGCTGGCCACGCACACGCGCAGGGTTTCCAAGGGCACTAGGATGGCTCCCTTGGTGGCCTCGTGCAGCGTGGCTTTGCGCACAGCCGCTTCTTCGGGGGTGTGCTTGGGCAGCTGCAGGGCCTGCATGATGGCATCGTAGGCCCGCGTGTCCTCGTCCACCAGCTGCAGCAGGCGCGTGCGGTAGGCCTCGGCCTTGGCGGCCCATTGGCTGAATTCCTCCCAGCGCTCGTCCCAGCCGCGCTTGTTGGCGCTCAGGTTGGCCACCATCTGGCCCAGGGCCGCGCCCATGGCGCCCACGATGGCGGCCACCGATCCGCCGCCGGGGGCGGGGGTTTCGCGCGCGGTTTCCTCGGTGAACCGGGCCAGGCTCATGTGGACCAGCGGGCTGGCGGAGGCGTCCTCAAGCAGGTATTCGATCACCTTCTTGCGCGGGTCGAACGGTGCCAGGTCGTCCAGCCCCAATGATTTCACGGCGATCAGGATCTTCTCCCGTTCGGGAATGCCCAAGCTGCGCTGCTGGCGGCGCAGGAAGAAGTCGGCGGCGTCCAGCAGGGCCTGCTTGGGCACCAGCCCCACCAGTTCGCTGCCGGTTACGCGCAGGCCCCGGTCGCGGGCACTGTTGCAGGCCTCGTCGAAGGCGATGTGCAAAGGCGTGTCGTCGGTGTCGTTCAGGTTGAGCGATACCTGGGCGATGCCGTATTCCTCGATGAACCAGCCGATGCCTTTTACCGACTTCAGCTTGCCGGGCACCATCACCGGGTGCCCATGGGCGTCTTTTTCCACCTTGCCGGTAAGCGTTCCCCCTTCGCGCTTGGCCCGCCCGCTTTCGCGCAGGTCGAAGGCGATGGCGTTGGCGCGGCGCACGCTGGTGCTGTTGAGGTTGATGTTGTAGGCGATCAGGACCTTGCGGGCGCCTACGGCCACCGCACCGCTGCGGCGCACGCTTTCATTCCAGGCGGCAGGGCCGAAATCGGGCTTCCAGGCCGGGTCGGCCAGTTTTTTCTCCAGGCCTTCGTATTCGCCGGCCCTGTTGTTGGCCAGGTTGCGGCGTTTTTCCTCGCGGGCCGCGGCCTCATAGGCGTACACCGGTATGCCCAGCTCGCGCCCGATGCGCTCGCCGAGCTGGTGCGCATAGGGCACCAGCTCCTCCAGCGTGATGCCGCTGATGGGCACCAGGGGGCACACGTCGGTGGCGCCGAAGCGCGGGTGCTCGCCGTGGTGCTGGCCCATGTCGATGAGCTCCTGCGCCTTTTTCACTAAGCGGAAGGCCGCTTCGCAAACCGGGCCGGGCTCACCGGAGAAGGTGATCACGGTGCGGTTGGTGGCTTTTCCGGGGTCCACGTCCAGCAGGCGCACGCCCTCCACGGTATGCACCACCGCGGCTATGGCGTCGATCTTGGCGCGGTCACGGCCTTCGCTGATGTTGGGGACGCATTCAATAATGGGCATGGCAAGTAATTTGGGCGGTGAAGTTAGCCGCAGCCTCAAGGTCCGTAGGGCAACACCATGCTGGCCAGGTTGTTCAGCAGGTGCAGGAAAACGCTCATCCAGATGGATCCGCTGTTGGCCCGTGCATAGCCCAGGAACACGCCGAAGGGCAGCACGTACAGCAGCAGGATGTACCAGTCGTATTGCTGGTGTACCACGGTGAACACCCCGGCGGTGATGGCCACGGCCGCGTGCTTCTCCATGGTGTGGCGCAGGGATCCGTAGAGCAGGCCGCGCAACAGGAACTCCTCGAAGAGCGCGGGCATCAGGCCCAGGCCCAGCACCATCATGGGGTAGTTGGTCACCGAGCCGAGCACCTTCTTCATGAAGTCGCTGTTGAGGTCGGGCAGAAAGAAGGCGATGGCTTCCAGGGCGGCGAAGAGCACCAGGAACAGGGCGGTCCACAGGAAGAAGGCGCGCAGCGAAGGCAGGCCCAAGGCCAGGAAGTGCGGGGTGCGGCCACGCTTCCAGCGGATGGTGAACCACAGCAGCAGGGCAAGGCCGGCGGCACCGGCTAGCAGGCTTACCCAGGCGAGCACGTTGCCGTTGGCGCCCAGCTCGGCCCAGCGGGCCTGGAAGGCGGGCGTGTCCAGCAGTTGCAGGCTGAAGCCCTCCTTGGCCAGGGAGGGTGTAAGGGCCAGGATGCGCCAGATGAGCACGGCCATCTGCACGAACATGAACACCGTGAAGGTGAACGCGGCGTAGAGCAGCCCGCGCGCCATCTCCAGGCCGGGCAGCCGCTGCGGCTGGGGTTCAGGCTGCGGCTTCCCCGGTGCGGACAGTTCTTCCATCAATGATCACGGTGTCGATGTGGTCCTGGCCAAAGGCGTAGGGCAGGTAGGCCAGTGAGGGCACGGGCTTGGTGATGATGAGGCTGGCGCGCTTGCCCACGGTGAGGCTGCCCAGTTCCGCGCCGAGGTCCATGGCTGCTGCGGCGTTGAGCGTGGCCGCGTTGATCGCCTCCTCGGGCAGCAGGCGCAGCTTGATGCAGGCCAGGGCCACCACGAGGTTCATGTTGCCGCTGGGGGTGGTGCCGGGGTTGAAATCGGTGGCCAGCGCCACCGGCAGGCCGGCTTCCACCAGCTTGCGCGCAGGCCCGTACGGGATGCCCAGGAAGAAGGAGCAGGAGGGAAGCAGCGTGGGCATCACGGGGGAACCCTTCAGTGCGTCGATGTCGGCTTCCTGCATCACCTCCAGATGGTCCACGCTGCGCGCGTGCCGTGCTACGGCCGCCGGTATGGCACCGATGCTGGTGAACTGGTTCACATGCACCTTGCCCGGCAGGCCGTGCCTGGCACCGGCTTCCAGGATGCGCTCCATCTCGGCCACGGTGAAATAGTTGGTCTCGCAGAAGCAGTCCACGTATTGCGCAAGGTCCTCTTCGGCCACGCGGGGGATCAATTCCTTCACCACCAGGTCCACATAGCCGCTGCGGTTATCCTTGTATTCCGGGGGGATGGCATGTGCTGCCAACAGCGTGGCCCGCACCTGCATCGGCAGTGTTTGCTTCAGGCGCCGCACCACGCGCAGCATCTTCAGCTCGCTGTCGGCATCCAGGCCGTAGCCGCTTTTTATCTCCACGGCCACGGTGCCCTGGCGCATCATTTCCTCCAAGCGCAGCTTGGCCTGCGCATAGAGGTCGTCCTCGGCCATGCCCCGCAGCCGCATGGCACTGTTTACAATGCCGCCGCCCTTGGCGGCGATCTCCTGGTACGTAAGGCCATTGATGCGGTCCACGAACTCGCCTTCACGCGGGGCGGCAAACACGGTGTGCGTATGCGGGTCGCACCATCCGGGCAGCACATAGCGGCCGTCCGCATCGATCACCTCCAGCCCGTTCCAGTCGGTGATGCCCGGCCAGTCGGCATCGGTGCCCATCGCGGTGATGATGCCTTCCTCGGCCATCAGCCACCCCTGCTCCAGCAGGGGCAGCGTGGCCATGGCCGCACCGGCCACCCGGCCTGTGCCGGCGGGGTGTACGCCCACCAGCGCCTTGGCGTTCTTTATCAAAAGTCTGTTGGCCTCCATGCGCCGCGAAGTACGGCATGGACGGGGGAATTTCTCATCTAACGGGCACAAGAACACCTCACGGCGTGTCCTTCGGCGGTGCCTTGTAGGGCCTGCCGCCCGGCCCGCGCAGGTCGATGTCGCGCTCCAACCGCCAACGGCCTTTGTCCCACGTGTAGCTGTCGAAGCTCATGTCGGGGGCCATGTATGCGGGCTGGCCGGCAAGCTCGGGCCGTGTGGGGGAGAGGTGGTCCAGCACGATGGCCTTGCGCGAGGCATCCCAGCGGAGCAGCATGCTGCCTTGTGCGCTGTAGGCGAAGACCTGCCGCAAGCTGCGGGGCTTTTCCGCGGGGAACAAGGCCGCACCGAACTTGGGCTTGGGCCCGCCGAGGTCAAGCACCTCCACCACCTTCCTGGTCTCCACGCCGCTGAAGCCTTTCCAGCCCAGCAAGGTGTAGTAGGCATGGCCGCCGTGCTTCACGGGGACCACCTCGTAGTACAAGGCACCGTACCAGTTTTCGGGCGAAAGAAGGGCTGCGGCCGGGCGGGTGATGTGGTCCGTCATGTCGCGCAGTGCATACAGTGCCTGGCCCTTGCGCTGCTTCACGAGAAGAAAGCCTTCGTACAGGAAGGATCCGTCGCTGTGCTGCACGTTCCAAGTGAAGAGGCGGAAGGCGCCATCGGGTGCGTTCACTTGGCTGACGGGCACGTCCTTGAACCGGGCGCTGAAGGCGGTGTCCGACCCGAGGATGGCGCCCAGCAACCGTTTCACGTTCGCGCTTGCGCTGTCGCGCCCTGCATCGTTCGCAGCGGCTGCTATGGCCTTCAGCTGCGCCGTGATGGAGGCATAGCCCTGCGCGTGCAGCCCCTGCACCGCAAGCAGGAGCGGTGCCAGCAGGAGGCGGGCCAAGGCGCGGCGGTTCACGGTTATGCAACGTGGCTGGAGCGGCGAAAGTACCCATGGCCCATCATCTGCCCTGGGCATCCTGTGGTGCGCAATACCGCCCGTGGTGTTGACAAGTGGCACGGCGCTTGGTCCAAGCCCTCTCCATGGGCCGGTAGTTTTGGCCTTCCCGCATGAAACGTATCCTCCTGTTGCCCGCATTGCTCCTGCTGGGCCTGCTCTCCATGGGCGGCGGGCCGCCGCTGCGCAGCCCCCACGCCCTTGTTCCGCCCTTCCTGGACCGCAGCAGCCCGTGGGCCGATTCCGTCCTGGCCACGCTCAACCTGGACCAGCGCATCGCACAGCTGCTGATGGTGGCCGCATACAGCAACAAGGACGCAAAACACACTGCGGAGATCGAAGGGCTGGTGCGCCGGTACAACATCGGAGGGCTCATCTTCTTCCAGGGCGGGCCGGTGCGGCAGGCCATCCTCACCAACCGCTACCAGCAGGCGGCGCGCACGCCGCTGCTCATCGGCATGGACCTGGAATGGGGCCTGGCCATGCGCCTGGACAGCACCCTGCAGTTTCCCCGGCAGATGACCCTGGCCGCCATCGATGGCGATGATGGCCTGCGGCGCATGGGCATGGAGATCGCCCGCCAGATGAAACGCCTTGGCGTGCAGGTGAGCTTCAGCCCTGACGTGGACGTGAACGTGAACCCCGCCAACCCCGTGATCAACGAGCGCAGCTTCGGCCAAAACCCCGAGCTGGTGGCCCGCAAGGGGATCGCCTACATGCAAGGGCTGCAGCAGGGCGGCGTGATCGCCACCGCCAAGCACTTCCCCGGCCACGGCGACACCGACAAGGACAGCCACAAAACGCTGCCCCTCGTCAGCGTTTCCCGCCAGCGCCTCGATTCCGTGGAACTGCTGCCCTTCCAACGCCTGATCGACGCCGGCGTGTCCGCCATGATGGTGGCACACCTGGAAGTGCCCGCGCTGGACACCACCTCCGGGCTGCCCAGCACCATGAGCAAGGCCATTTCCACGGACCTGCTCCAGCAGCAAATGGGCTTCCAGGGCCTGGTGTTCACCGATGCCCTCAACATGAAAGGCATCGCCAATGCCGCCAAGCCGGGCGAGATCGAACTGCGCGCACTGCTGGCAGGCAACGATGTGCTCCTGTTTCCGCAGGACCCCGTGAAGGCCATTGCGCGCATCCGCCAAGCCGTGGACAGCGGCCTGGTGGCCCCGGAGCTGATCGCCGCCAAATGCCTGAAGGTGCTGCGCGCCAAGGAATGGGCCGGGCTGGCCAGCAGGCGGCCGGTGCAGGTGAAAGGCCTGTATGCCGACCTGAACACGGCCGATGGCAACGCCCTGCGCCGCGAACTGTATGCCGCAGCCCTTACCGTGCCGCGGAATGATGCCATGCTGCCCATCACCAACGTGGACAGCCTGCGCATAGCCTCCCTGGTGATCGGGGACACCCTGCACAATGCCTTCCAGCAGGCGCTGGGCCGCTACGCGCCCATCACCGAGCTGCGCTGCGACAAGGTGCTGAACCCCGCACAGGCCAAGGCCCTGCTGGACAGCCTCAAGAAGTTCGACCTGGTGATCGCCTCCGTGCATGGCACCACCTTCCGCGTGAACAAGGAGTTCGGCGTGCCCCAGCTCACCTTGGATTTCCTGCGCCAATTGGGCGACCGGCAACCCTTGGTGTTCACCCTCTTCGCAAACCCCTACCGCTTGGGCACGGCATACGGGGCACAGCGCTGGAAAGCCGTTGTGGTGGCATACGAGGAAAACCAGGACACGCAGGACCTGGCCGCCCAGCTGATCTTCGGCGCCATCCCCGCCACGGGCACGCTGCCCGTTACCGCAGATACCTGGTTCCAGGCGGGGCAGGGCGCCAGGCTGCCCGCCATTGGCCGCCTGCGCTACGGGCTGCCGGAAGAAGATGCCATGCGCACCAAGGACCTCCTGCGCATCGACACCCTGGTGCGCCAAGGCCTGAAGGCCGAGGCCTACCCGGGATGCCAAGTGCTGGTGGCCAGGGACGGCATGGTGGTGTGGAACAAGGCCTACGGTTCGCCCACCTATGCCCGCAACCGGCCCGTCACCACGGATGACATCTACGACCTGGCCAGCATCAGCAAGGTGGCGGGCACCACGCTGGCACTGATGAAGCTCACCGACGAAGGCAAGGTGGACGTGGAGAAAACCTTGGGCGACTACCTCCCCGAGCTCAAGGAAAAATACCCCTTCCACGCCTCCTTGCGCCTGAGCGAGATACTCGCCCACCAGGCCGGGCTGAAAGCCTTTGTGCCCTTCTACCTCCGGCTGATGGACAAGGGCCGCTGGAAGCCGGGCATAATGGCCGCCGAACCTGACGACCAGCACAACATGGAGGTGGCCGAAGGCGTGTACATCAACCGGAGCTACCGCGATTCGCTGGTGAAATGGGTGCTGGAGACCCCCGTTGGCGAACGGGGAAAATACCTCTACAGCGACATGGGCATGTACCTGCTGATGCGCGTGGTGGAGCGCGTTTCCGGCATGCCCTTCCAAACCTTCCTGCAACGCGCCTTCTACACGCCCTTAGGCCTCTCCACCATGGGCTACAACCCGCTGGAGCGCTTCTCCGCAGGGCGCATCATGCCCACGGAAAACGACACGCTGTTCCGCAAGCAACTGGTGCGCGGCACCGTGCATGACCCCGGTGCCGCGCTCATGGGCGGCATCGCCGGCCACGCCGGCCTGTTCTCCAATGCCAACGACCTGGCCGTCATCCTGCAAATGCTGCTCAACGGCGGCACCTACGGCGGCAAACGCTACCTCACCAAGAAGACCATTGACCTGTACACCGCTTGCCGCTTTTGCGGCAGCGACGGCAAAGGCAACCGCCGTGCCCTGGGCTGGGACCGCCCCCAGGCGCCCGGAACGGCAGGCCCCGCCTGCGACCAGGCCAGCGCCGCCAGCTTCGGCCATACCGGATTCACCGGAACCATGGCCTGGGCCGATCCCGCCAACGGCACCGTGTACATCTTCCTCAGCAACCGCGTGTACCCCGATGCGGCCAACAAAAAGCTCCAGCACATGGACATCCGCACCAAGGTGCAGTGCGTGGTGCAACAAGCCGCAGCAGC
>JAFEAI010000256.1 GCA_018266475.1 Bacteroidota bacterium | reverse complement strand
GTTTTCATCCGTTACAAATTATCGTGCCTATGAGCGGGTTACGGCAATTGTGCTTGACGGACGTTCGTGGGCAGCCCGTTCAACACGTCATATAGAATTGGATCGATAAATCGGTTCATCTTCCAAGTATACTGAAAAAAACCAGCACCAACGCACATGGACCCACCCGGCGCCTAACCTGCTGCCCATGCCCACACGCCCAGCAGCACCAGCACCACGCCAACGGTGCGGAACAGGCGGATGAGCGCCTTGTCCGCCATGCGTTCCCGCATGTGGCCGCCTAAGCGGATCAGCAGCAGCAGCAAGGCCATGGCCCCCATGAACGCCCCGAGGCTGAAGCCCGCCAAGGCCCCCCAGCCATGCAGCCGCAGCCCGATGGCCTCCATGCCCAAGCGCACCCCGCACCAGAACAGCACCAGTTGCGGGTTCATCAGCGCCAGGAAAAAACCCCGCCGGAAGCCGCCGCGCACCTCATCCTCATCCTTGATGTGGAACGGTTTCATGATGACCGCGATGTACAGCCCCAGCCCCACCAGCACCACCCCCGTAATGCGGTGGGGGGTGATGCCCAAGCCTTCGGTGAACGCCAGGATGCGGTCGGCCGCCAAAAAGGCGATGCCCGCGTAAAGGATCTCAGGCAGGGCACCGCCCAAGGCCGTGCGCCGCGCCGTGGTTTGCCCGTACCGCAGCGTGGCCGCCAGCACGGCGGTGTTCACCAGGCCCGCTTGCAGGGAACCGATGAAGCTGGCCACCGCGGCGGCAAGCAGGGCGAATAGGGCGCTCATGCGTTCGGGGCCGCAAGGTAGCACCGGCCATAAGGCCCGCCGGCCCTGCCGTCCCGCTTCCGGAATTATCTTCGCGCTCCATTTTCATGGCCTACACCGCCCACCCCACCGCCGTTATCGACGAAGGCTGCACCATTGGTGCAGGCACACGCATTTGGCATTTCAGCCACATCATGCCCGGCTGCGAGATCGGTGAGGGCTGCAACATCGGGCAGAACGTGGTGGTGAGCCCGGGCGTGAAGCTGGGCCGAAACGTGAAGGTGCAGAACAACGTGAGCCTCTACACCGGCGTGGAATGCGGCGATGACGTCTTCCTGGGCCCCAGCTGCGTGTTCACCAACGTGACCAACCCGCGCAGCGCGGTGAACCGCCGTGACCAGTACGCCAGGACCCGCGTGGGCAAGGGCGCCAGCATCGGGGCCAACGCCACCATCGTATGCGGGCACGACATCGGCGAATACGCCTTCATCGGTGCGGGCGCCGTGGTCACCAAAACCGTTCCCGCGCATGCCCTGGTGGCCGGAAATCCCGCACGGCAAATGGGTTGGATGAGCGAATACGGCCACCGCCTGAAATTCGATGCCAGGGGCGAAGCCGCCTGCCCCGAAAGCGGCCAGCGCTACCAACTGAAAAACGACCGCGTGGCACGCATTGCATGAGCTTCAGCAAGGACAAGGTACACTTCGCCGTGGTGGGCTGCGGCCACATCGGCAAGCGCCACGCGGAAATGATCGCGCGCGACCCCGGAAGCCGCCTCTCCGCGCTGTGCGACGTAAAACCGCGCAGCGAACTGGGGATCGGGCAATTTGACGTGCCCTTCTTCACCGACATCCACGCCATGCTGGATGCCGTGCCCGAAGTGGACGTGGTGAACATCTGCACCCCCAACGGCCTGCACGTGCCCCTGAGCCTGGCCGCACTGGAGCACGGCAAGCACGTGGTGTGCGAAAAACCCATGGGCCTCACCAAGGCCGGATGCGAGGCCGTGCTCTCCATGGCCCTGCAGAAGCACCGCCACGTGTTCGGCGTCATGCAGAACCGCTACAGCCCGCCCAGCCGGTGGATCAAGGACATGGTGGAACACAAGCGCCTCGGCGACATCTTCCTGGTGCAGGTGAACTGCTACTGGAACCGCGACGCGCGCTACTACAAGCCAGGCGGCTGGAAAGGCACGGCAGGCCTCGACGGCGGCACCCTCTTCACCCAGTTCAGCCACTTCATCGACATCATGTACTGGCTCTTCGGCGACATCACCGACATCCAGGGCCGATTCGCCGACTTCAACCACAAGGCGCTTACCGACTTTGAGGACAGCGGCCTGGTGAACTTCCGCTTCCTCAATGGCGGCATCGGCTGCCTGAACTACTCCACCAGCGTGTGGGACAGGAACCTGGAGAGCAGCATCACCATCATCGGCAGCAAGGGCAGCGTAAAGATCGGCGGCCAGTACATGGACCAGGTGGAGGTGTGCCACGTGCAGGATTATGAAATGCCCGTGCTGCCCCCCACCAACCCCGCCAACGACTACGGCGCCTACAAGGGCAGCGCGAGCAACCACCACTACATCATTGAAAACGTGGTGGACACCCTGCAGAACAAAAAACCCATGACCACCAACGCCCTTGAAGGCCTGAAGGTGGTGGACATCATTGAACGCATTTACCAACAACGGGATGAGCAAGCTGGTTGAACGGCTGAAGAAGAAGGAGGCCAAGATGGCCGTGATCGGATTGGGCTACGTGGGGCTGCCCATCGCCCTGGCCTTTGCGCGCAAGCTGAAGGTGGTCGGGTTCGACATCAACCAGCAGCGCGTGGACATGATGCGCCGCAGCGAAGACCCCAGCGACGAATTGCCCAAGGAGGCCTTCCAGGGCGCGGACATCCATTTCACCGCCGACATCAATGACCTGCGCGATGTGCAGTTCTTCATTGTGGCCGTGCCCACGCCCATCGACCAGCAGAACATCCCCGACCTCACCCCCCTGCTGGGCGCCACGCGCACCGTGGGCCAGGTGCTCAAAAAGGGCGACCTCGTGGTGTATGAAAGCACCGTGTACCCGGGCTGCACCGAGGAAGATTGCGTGCCCCTGCTGGAAGAGCTCAGCGGGCTGAAGTTCATCAAGGACTTCAAGGTGGGCTACTCTCCCGAGCGCATCAACCCGGGCGACAAGGAGCACACCCTGGAAAACATCGTGAAAGTGACCAGCGGCTGCGACGCGGAAAGCGCCGAGGACGTGGCCCAGGTGTACGAACTGGTGGTGAAGGCCGGCGTCCACCGCGCCGCCAGCATCAAGGTGGCCGAGGCCGCCAAGATCATCGAAAACACCCAGCGCGACGTGAACATCGCCCTCACCAATGAGCTCTCCATCATTTTCAACCGCATGGGCATCAACACCTACGACGTGCTGGAGGCCGCAGGCACCAAGTGGAACTTCCTCAAGTTCAAGCCCGGCCTGGTGGGCGGCCACTGCATCGGCGTAGACCCCTACTACCTCGTGTACAAGGCCAAGGAGCTGGGCTACCACGCCCAGATCATCGACAGCGGACGCTTTGTGAACGACAGCATGGGCGGCTACGTGGCCAAGCAGACCGTGAAGAAGATCATCGCCGCGGGAACCAACCCCGCCGATGCCCGCATCCTGGTGATGGGCGCCACCTTCAAGGAGGATGTCACCGACATCCGCAACAGCAAAGTGGCCGACGTGGTGAAAGAGCTGCAAAGCTTCAGCTGCCATGTGGACGTGACCGACCCGCATGCCGATGCCGCCGAGGTGAAGCACGAGTACGGCTATGACCTGGTAAAGGCGGCGAAAGGCCCCTACGATGCGGTGATCGTGGCCGTGAACCACAAGGAATATGCCGGCCATGACGAAGCCTGGTTCAAGGGCATGCTGAACGAGAAAGGCGTGCTGGTGGACCTGAAGGGCACCTACCGCAACAAAGTGCAACAGCTTGGTTATTGGAGCCTTTAGCACGGCAAACCCGCCGGTATTGCAGCTTGATGAACACGGCCCCCACAACCCTCCTCATCACCGGCGGCGCCGGCTTCATCGGAAGCCACGTGGTGCGCCTGCTCGTGAAGAAGTACCCGCACTACCGCATCATCAACCTGGACGCGCTCACCTATGCGGGCAACCTGGAAAACCTGCATGATGTGGAAAGCGCGCCGAACTACACGTTCGTGAAGGCCGACATCCGCGATGCCGCCGCCGTGGCCAAGGTGTTCGCCGACCACAGGCCCGACGGCGTGATCCACTTCGCCGCCGAAAGCCACGTGGACCGCAGCATAGCCGACCCCATGGCCTTCGTGGAAACCAACGTTACCGGCACGGTACACCTGCTAAACGCGGCGCGGGAAGTGTGGAAGGGCGCATTCGACGGGAAACGCTTCTACCACGTGAGCACCGACGAGGTTTACGGGTCGCTGCATGATGGCGGGTTCTTCACCGAAACCACCCCCTACGACCCGCAAAGCCCGTACAGCGCCAGCAAGGCCGCCAGCGACCACTTCGTGCGCGCCTACGGCAACACCTACAAGCTCCCCTTCGTGATCAGCAACTGCAGCAACAACTACGGCAGCCACCAATTCCCCGAGAAGCTGATCCCGCTGATGATCCACAACCTGCGCCAAGGCAAGCCCCTGCCCGTGTACGGCAAGGGCGAGAACGTGCGCGACTGGCTGTGGGTGGAGGACCATGCCCGCGCCATCGACCTCATCTTCCACCGCGGCCGGAACGGCGAGACCTACAACATCGGCGGGCACAACGAATGGAAGAACATCGACCTGGTGTGCCTGCTCTGCAGCATCATGGACCGCAAGCTCGGCCGCGGGGAAGGGGAAAGCGCCAAGCTGATCACCTACGTCACCGACCGTGCCGGCCACGACCTGCGCTATGCCATCGATGCGGGCAAGATCGGCCGCGAACTGGGCTGGAAGCCCGGCATCACCTTTGAACAGGGCCTTGAATCCACCGTGGATTGGTACCTTGCGAACGATCGTTGGCTGCAAGCCGTTACCTCCGGTACCTACCGCGAATACTACGCAGCCCAGTACGGCAACCGCTGATGAACCTGTTGAAGCATTTCCTCGCCAAGCGCCGGCCGGACGTGCCACCGCTGGATTACGGCGTGCTGCGGTGCGACGTACACTCACACTTCATCCCGGGGATCGATGACGGTGCACCCACCGTGGAGGCAAGCTTGGAACTGCTGCAGGCCATGTACAACCTGGGCTTCCGCAAGGTGGTCACCACGCCCCACAGCATGGCCGACGGCTACAAGAACCCGCCGGAAGTGATCCTGGGCGGCCTGGAAAAACTGCGGCGGGCAGCCAAGGAGGCCAACCTGCACTTGGAGGTGGATGCCGCCGCCGAATACTACCTGGACCACGCCTTGCAAGAGAAAACCGCCAAGCAGGAACTGCTCACCTTCGGGCAGGACATGGTGCTCTTCGAACTGCCCTTCATCGCCGAGCCCGTGGTGCTGATGAACATCGTGTTCGAGCTGCAGACACAAGGCTACACGCCGGTGCTGGCCCACCCGGAACGCTACACGTTCTGGCATGCGAACCTGGGCACCATGGAGCAGCTGAAGGACCGCCAGGTGCTGTTCCAGCTCAATACCGTGGCCCTGGCCGGCTCCTACGGACCTGCGGTGAAGAAGGCGGCCGAGCGCATCATCGACAAGGGATGGTACGAACTGGTGGGCAGCGACTGCCACAGCTTGAAGCACGTGGATGCGCTGGAGGCGGCGCGCACGGAGCCCTTCCTGCACAAGCTGGTGGACAGCGGGAAGCTGATGAACGCGACGTTGTAGTTTAGAGCGACAGGCCTTTTTCCAAGTGCTTCCACAGGGCGGCAAGCGGGCACACAACAATGCCACTTCCGAGTGAATGCTCGCGGGCGCTTGGCGTGACCACCAGGCGCATTGCGGCATTCACGGCTTCGAAGGCCAAGTGGTTGCCGTTGGTCAACGCGGGTGCATTGGTGGTTTTGATCTCGACGGCCACTTTCGCCTTGGTGCCCTGGGTGATCACAAGGTCCAGCTCGGAGCCATCCTGTGTGCGGAAGTAGGAAAGCTCCGCCCTTCGTTCCAGCCACGCCCGGATCTGCTGCACCACAAATCCTTCCCAAGAATGTCCCCGGAGCGGTGAAGTGAACAGGTCATCGGCAGTACGAATGGAAGCCAAAGCATGCAATACCCCGCTATCCGTGAAGTAGACCTTAGGGGCGCGGGTAAGGCGCTTGCGAACATTCACGTGATAGCTCGGAAGTGTGAAGGTCATGTATGCCTGTTCGTAGAAGCGGAGATAGGTTTTGATCGTAGGGCCGGAAAGTCCCATGGATTTGCCGAGCATGGCCATGTTCAACACATTGCCATGGACCGCGCTTAACATGCGCAACAGTTGGCCCGTGCTGGCCGGATCGGCACCAAGGCCCAAGGCCGGAAGATCTCTTTCGGTGAACGCACGGAGGATGTCCACGACCACGGCCACAGCATCCGCATCGGAATCCGCCAGAAAGGCATCGGGGTAGCCGCCGCGCAACCACAACTTATCCATCCGCTTGGCACCTACTTCCTGCAAGGAGAAAGGGAACAGGTCCAAGTAGGTGATCCTCCCTGCAAGCGATTCCGATGCCGCCTGCACAATGGCAGGTGAGCTGGAACCGAGCAACAGAAACCTTCCCGGTCTCCGGTCCCTGTCTATCAGGCTTCGCAGCAACGGGAACAGCTCCGGCATGCGTTGTACTTCGTCAATCACCACCAGTTCATGGGCATGGGCCAGAAGGAAAGGCTTGGGATCGGCCAGCACGGCCACATCCTCCGGGTCCTGCAGGTCCAAGCGGATATGGGGCAGGCCCAGTTGCTTCACCAACTGCAGGGAGAGCGTGGTCTTGCCCACCTGTCGCGCGCCAAGTATGGCCACAGCAGGCCGTTTCCGCAGGCGGTCCAAGGCGTAAGTGGCCAGATCGCGTTTGATCATTTGCAAGACGATACCCTGCAAATGTAAAATTTCATTTTAGAATTGCAGGGTGTTGGTTCCAAGCGATCGAGCTAGTATGGCGCCCCACGCAACATGGTATAATCCGGGATATGCAGTAGCATGACTGCTTTGATCCCTATTGCATAAATCAGGGTTAAGCCTAATTCTTGTTTTGACAAAGCCGAGGGGCTACCTTTGGTTCTGCAAGATGAAGGCAAGGACCTGTTCGTTGTGCAGCACGTGCTTGGTCGCAGGTATGGCCATACTGTTGTCCGGCTGCACCAAGGATGCCTTTGACCTGCGCAGTCAATACACCGGACCCTACTCGTTCACGGTCCAGGTCCATGGCGCACATGGGGTGGGCCAGGATTGGCTCATCACCGATACCACTTATACCGATGCTGGCGCCGTGCTGAAGGGCAGTCGTTCAGGCATCATGGAGATCAAAGGCTCCCGCTTTGACCTGCAAGCAGTGCTGCACGAACACGGGGACCTCACCGGCTACAATAACCATGGCTCAGGGAACTTCCCCACCACCGGAAGCATTGACTACACCTACAGCTCTTACTCTCCCTCCGGCAGTACGCGCTTCCACCTTACCGGCAACAAGCAGTAGTGTGGCACTAAACAAGGCCCTCACGCCGCGCTTGTCACCACCTCCTTGCTCACCTTTTTGAAGAGCCCTTGCAGCACGTTTCCGGGCCCGCATTCGATCACGTTGAGGGCGCCGGCACCGAGCATGTTGCGCATGCTTTGCGTCCAGCGCACGGGCGCGGTGAGCTGGGCGATGAGGTTGGCCTTGATGCGGGCAGGGTCCTTGCGGCCCGTGGCATCCACGTTCTGGAACACCGGGCAGCGCGGATCGGTGATGGGCGTGTAGGCAATGGCGGTGGCCAGTTCGGCGCGGGCAGGTTCCATCAGCGGGCTGTGGAATGCACCGCCCACGGGCAGCAGCAGCGCGCGCTTGGCACCTGCGGCCTTCAGGGCTTCGCAGGCGGCATTCACGGCTTCCAGCGTGCCGCTGATCACCAATTGGCCGGGGCAGTTATAGTTGGCCGGAACCACCACGCCCGGGATGGCGGCGCAGATCTCCTCCACCCTTTCGTCCTCCATGCCGAGGATGGCGGCCATGGTGCCGGGCTGGGCCTCGCAGGCCTTCTGCATGGCGTTGGCCCGTGCGGCCACCAGCTTCAGCCCATCGCCGAACTCCATGGCACCCGCGGCCACCAAGGCACTGAACTCGCCAAGTGAATGCCCGGCCACCATGTCCGGCTTGAACGCATCGCCCATGGTCTTGGCCTTGATCACGCTGTGCAGGAAGATGGCCGGCTGGGTGACCCTGGTCTGCTTGAGGTCGTCCTCCGTGCCGTTGAACATCACGTCGGTGATGTTGAAGCCAAGGGCATTGTTGGCATGCTCGAAGAAGACGCGCGCGTTGCTGTTGCTTTCGTACAGGTCCTTCCCCATGCCGGGGAACTGGCTGCCTTGGCCGGGGAATACGTATGCGTTCATGGATGCGGGTATTGCGGCTGTGAAAATAGCGGAGTACGGGCAATCGGCTTATGTTGCATGCTTGGGTCGGGCCTTCGGCTCCGCTCAGGCCAGTCTCTCCTTTCGAATATCATTTACCACTACACTGGCCTGAGCGGAGCCGAAGGCCCAACTACTACGGATCATTGACGGCTTTGGAGGAGACCCTGTCTTGAAATAGCGAAGGGTGGAAGGACGCTGCGGCCCATCCACCCTCCAACGACCATGCACGATCATGCCGTTGTGACAAACCATAGGGTTGGATCTCGGCTTCGCACCCTTCCAACCTTTTGGTTGCCCGAACGGCATGTGCCACTGTAGCCTTTCCGAATGCCCGTTCGGGCATCCGGAAAGTCACATTGGCATCACTTCCTGTTGCCGAACAGGCGCAGCAGGGCAAGGAAAAGGTTGAGGAAATCCAAGTAGAGGCTGAGCGCGCCCATCAGGGCCATTTTGCTGGCCACTTCGGTGCCGCTGATCATGGTGCTGCCCAAGTTCTTCAGCCGCTGCATGTCGTAGGCGGTGAGGCCGGTGAAGATGACCACGCTGATGACACTGATCACGTAGCCCATCGCATCGCTCTTCAGGAACATGTTCACCAGCATGGCGATCACAATGCCGATGAGGCCGATGAAGAGGATGCTGCCCAGCTTGGTGAGGTCCGTTTTGGTGGTGTACCCGGCCACGGCCATCAGGCCGAACACGGCGGCGGTGATGCCGAACACCATGGCGATGGAGGTGCCCGTGTAGGCCAGGAAGATGAACGACAGGCTGGCGCCGGTAAGCGCCGAGTAGGCCACGAACACCGCCAGCAGGGCGGATGCGCTCAGGCGGTTCACCATGCCGCCCATCACAAAGACCAAGGCGAGAGGGGCCAGCATCACCACCCAGCCCAGGATGGTCATGCCACCGGTCTGGAAGTTCACTAAGCGGCCGATCAGGCTCATGTCGTGGCCGAACCAATAGGCAATGCCGCCGCTGATGGCCAGGGCCATGGTCATGTAGGTGAACACCTTGGCCAGGAAGGCCCGCACGTCGTCGGGGTTGGCCACCACGGCCTGGTGGAACTGCTGCTCGGGGGCGAGGTTGGAAAGGGAGCTTCGGAACATGGTGTTGTGTGGTCTGTGTTTAGTGGAGTTTGGATGCGATCAGCTTGATGAACTCCTCCCGTGAGCGGTGGTCCCGCAGGAAGATGCCCGTGAAGGCCGAGGTGGTGGTTACGCTGTTCTGCTTTTGGATGCCGCGCATCTGCATGCAAAGATGCGATGCCTCAATGACTACGGCCACGCCCAAAGGCTTCAGCGTTTCGTGGATGCAATCGCGGATCTCGTTCGTCAAGCGTTCCTGCACCTGCAAACGCCGTGCAAAGGCGTCCACCACGCGCGGGATCTTGCTCAGCCCGACAATATGTCCGTCCGGGATATAGGCCACGTGCGCCTTGCCGAAGAAGGGCAGCATGTGGTGCTCGCACATGCTGTACACCTCGATGTCCTTCACCAGCACCATTTGGCTGTATTCCTCCTGGAACATGGCGCTGCGCAGGATCTCTGCCGGCTTCATCTCATAGCCGTGCGTAAGGAACTGCATGCTCTTGGCCACGCGCTCGGGGGTTTTCAGCAGGCCCTCGCGCGCCGGGTTTTCGCCGATCTCCTTGAGCACTTCCGCATAGTGTGCGCTCAGCCGCTTGATGGCCTCGGGGTCGAACTTGTCGATCCGTTGGTAGCTGTCCATGGGCGCCTGTATGTCCACGCCTTCCGACACCAGCCTGCTTTGCGTTCCTGATGATCTTGTATTGTCCGCCATGGTCATTCACCGAAGTATTCCACACTGTTGTTCTCCGTTTCCTGCACCTTCACGCGGTGCAATTTGCCTCCGATGGCCTCCACCGGTTTTTCCAATTGCCGCCAAATGGCCACTGCCAAATTTTCCGTGGTGCTGCCCACGCCCTTCATGAAAGGTACGTCAAGGTCCAGGTTCTTGTGGTCCACCAGGTCGATCACATGCACGTGCATCAGGCGGCTGAGCTGCTTCAGGTTAACCACAAAGCCCGTTTCCTTGTTCACTTCGGCCTTTACCGTTACCCAAAGCTCGTAATTGTGGCCGTGCCAGTTCGGGTTGGAGCATTTGCCGAAGACATCCAGGTTCTTCTCGTCGGTCCATGCGGGATTGCCGAGGCGGTGCGCTGCGCTGAACCGCTCCCGGCGGGTGATGTGGACGATGGGCATGCGTGAATTGTCCTGTCAAAGGTAAGGCATGGGCCACGGGAGCGTCGCCCCTGTGCGCGTCCGGCAAAGGGGCACGGCAGGGAACCCGCGCCCCTCCTTACCTTCGCGCGTTCCTATCGAACCCCCATTCCATGCTGGATACCGCCTATTTGCGCAACCACCCCGAAGAAGCGCTCAACCGCCTTTCCAAGCGCAACATTGATGCGGAAGGGCTGTTGGCCAAGGCCGCCGGGCTGGACGAAAAACGGCGCAGCACCCAGAACGCGCTGGACGCCCTGCTGGCCGAAATGAACGACCATGCGCGCTCCATCGGCGAGCTGATGAAGGCCGGGAAAAAGGCCGAGGCCGAAGAGGCCCGGGCCCGCGCGACCGAGCTCAAGGAAGGCATAGCTGCGATGAAGGACCAACTGGCCGCCGCCGAAAAAGCCCTGCACGAGCACCTGTGGACCATCCCCAACACGCCGCAAGAGCGCGTTCCCGCAGGAAAAACGCCCGAGGACAACCAAGTGGTGGCGCAGCACGGTGAGCTGCCCCGCCTGGCCGCAGGTGCAAAGCCGCACTGGGAACTGGCCGAGGAATACGGCCTGTTCAGCCTGGAGCTGGGTGTAAAGCTCACCGGCGCGGGCTTTCCCGTGTATACCGGCCAAGGCGCCAAGCTGGAGCGTGCGCTGATCGCCTTCTTCCTGGACCGCGCCACGGAGGCCGGCTACATGGAGGTCATCCCGCCGCTGCTGGTGAACGCCGACAGCGCCTTCGCCACCGGCCAGCTGCCCGACAAGGAAGGGCAGATGTACCATGCCACCGCGGACGACCTCTTCCTGATCCCCACCGCCGAGGTGCCCATCACCAACCTGTTCCGCGATGTGATCCTGGAGGCCGGCGCCCTTCCGGTAAAGCGGGTGGGCTATACGCCGTGCTTCCGCCGCGAGGCCGGCAGCTACGGAAAGGATGTGCGCGGCCTGAACCGCGTACACCAGTTCGACAAGGTGGAGATCGTGCGCATCGAACCGCCGGAGCGCAGCGATGCCGCGCTGGAGGAGATGACCGCCCATGTAAAGGGCCTGCTGGAAGCCCTGGAGCTGCCCTACCGACAGTTGCTGCTCTGCGGCGGCGACATGGGCTTCACCAGCGCCATCACCTACGACATGGAGGTGTATTCCGGGGCGCAGCAGCGCTGGCTGGAGGTGAGCTCGATCAGCAATTTCGAAACGTACCAAAGCAACCGGCTGAAGCTGCGCTACCGCGGGGAGGACAAAAAGCCCCGCCTGGCGCACACGCTCAACGGCAGCGCACTGGCCCTGG
Organism: Bacteroidota bacterium; assembly: GCA_018266475.1. Taxonomy (GTDB): domain Bacteria; phylum Bacteroidota; class Bacteroidia; order Flavobacteriales_F; family PHOS-HE28; genus PHOS-HE28. Next base: position 3,528 of record JAFEAI010000256.1, on the reverse strand, counting down.
CCCGCATCGTGGCGGCCCTGCTGGAGAACAACCAAACGCCGCAGGGCATCCGCATTCCCAACGCGCTGCAGCCGTACACCGGCTTCGGCATGATCGTGAAAAAATGATGCGGGCCATACCGCAAACGGCCATCGCCGCGTTGCTTGCGGCATGCCTGCTTGCGGCATGCGGCCACACGCCCACGCAGGCCGAGCTCACCGCCGTGGACGCCATGATCCAACACACCGACAGCATGAGCGCCGAGATGGACCGCGCGGACACCGATGCGCTCCGGCACATGGAGGCCCTGTTCGAGGCTGAGCGGCCCGCCTTGGACAAGCGCTTCGCCGACACGCTGAACCCGCGCGAGGCCGAGGTGCTGGGCAACTACCACCGCGCCATGGCCGAACGCCTGCCGGGCCTGCTGGCGCAACTCGCCGGGGAGCGGGTGGAGCTTGATTCCGCCGGGCATCGCCTGCGCGACCTGCGGCACGACATGCAACAGGGCCTGATGGGCCGCGCCCAACGCACCAGCGCCCTGGATGCGGAAAAACGGTGGAACACCACCCTGCGGCAGCAACTGGACAGCATCAATGCACGCACGCACGCCCTGGTGCGCGACCGCAAAGCATGGCGCGCAGCCATCGATTCCCTGCTCCGCCCATGAAGCATTGCCTCCCCCTGCTGCGCACCGCCCTGCTCCTGCTGCTGCTGGGCACCGGCCCGCTGCTGCGCGCACAGCCCGGCACCGACGACCAGCTCGCGGCCGAATACATGCGCCAAGGGCAGTACGACAAGGCCGCGCTCTACTACGAAAAACTGTACGCCCAACAGCCCACAAACCTGTACTACGAGCAGCTGATGAAGGCCTACCTCGGGCTGAAGAACTACACCCAGGCCGAAAAGCTCGCCAAGGAGCGGCTGCGCAAGCAGGGCGACGACCCGCAGTACATGGTGGACCTGGGCATGGTGCTGAAGATGCAGGGCGACACGGCCAAGGCCGAACAGCAGTTCAACAAAGCGCTGAAGGACCTGAAGCCGGACCAGGGCGCCGTGCGCAGCCTGGCCAATGCATTCCAGCGCAACAACGAGCTGAACCGCGCGCTCCAGGCCTATGAGAAGGGCCGCAAGCTGCTCAAGGGCAATGCCGATTTCTTCTATGAGACCGCCAACCTGCGCGCCGCCAAGGGCGATGTGCCCGGAATGATCAGCGACTACCTGGACCTGCTGCAGGCGAACCCCGCCTACTTGCAGGCCGTGCAGAACGGGCTTGCCCGGTTCGTGGATTTCACCGCCACCGGCGACCAGCCCGACCTGCTGCGCACCGAACTGCTGCGCCGCATCCAAAAACAGCCCGACAACACGCTCTTCCAGGAAATGCTGATCTGGCTCTACATCCAGCGCAAGGACCTTACCAGCGCCTTTGTGCAGAGCCGCGCCATGGACAAGCGCTTCAACGAGGGCGGCCAGCGCCTGATGGCCCTGGGCGACATCTCCGTGAACAACAAGGACTGGGCCTCCGCCGCCAAATGCTACGACTACGTGGTGGCCTTGGGCCCCGCCCAACCCTGGTACAGCCCCGCCAAGCTGGGCCTGGTAAACGCCATGGACGCCCAGGTGAAGGACAAGCCAAACCCCTCCCCGGAGGAACTGGCCCGCCTGCAACAGCTCTACGAAAGCACCCTGAACGACCTGGGCCGCACCCCGGCCAACGTGAAGCTCCTCAGCGGCCTTGCCGCGCTGAAGGCCTACTACCTCAACGACGCACCGGGCGCCGCGGCCCTCCTGCAGGAAGGCATCAACATGCCCGGCCTGGGGCGCAAGGAGCAGGCGGAGCTCAAACTGCAATTGGGCGACATCGACGTGATGGACGGCGACATCTGGGACGCCTCCCTGCTCTATTCCCAAGTGGACCTCGACTTCAAGCAGGACGTGCTGGGGCATGAGGCACGCCTGCGCAATGCCAAGGTGAGCTTCTACACCGGCGATTTCCTGTGGGCAAAGGCCCAGCTGGACGTGCTGAAGGCCAGCACCAGCAAGCTGATCGCCAATGACGCCATGGAACTCTCCCTGCTCATCACCGACAACCTGGGCACCGATACCGTGAGCGCGCCGCTCAGCCTGTACGCCAAGGCCCAGCTCCTCACCGCGCAGCACAAGTACGACAGCTCCCTGGCCGTGCTGGACACGCTCACCGCACGCTTCCCCCTTTCCAACCTGGCCGACGACGTCCTCTATGAGAAATACAGGATCGCATACGCGAGGCACCAGTTCGCCGAGGCGGCCGCCTACCTGCAAAAGGTGGTGGAGCTGCACCCCAACGAGATCCTGGCGGACAATGCCATGTTCGACCTCGGCAAGCTCTACGAAACGGAGCTGCACGACAAGGAACAGGCGATGAAGTGGTATGAAAAGCTCCTCTTTGAGCAGGGCGGAAGCATCTTCACCGCCGAAGCACGCGAGCGCTACCGGCGCCTGCGCGGAGACCACGACAAGCAGGACACGCCCGAACAAAAATTCCTCCTCGGCCCCACCCCATGATCATTTACAACGTTACGGTGAACGTGGACGGCACGGTGCATGAAATGTGGCTCGCCTGGATGCGCAACACCCACCTGCCCGACATGATGGCCACGGGCCATTTCCTGGATGCGCGCATCTGCCGCGTGCTGAGCGAGGGCGACACCGGCGTTACCTACGCCGTGCAGTACACGTGCAGGAACATGGCCGAGTATGAGCGCTACCTCGCCGACCACTCCGAGCGCATGCGCGCCGAATCCGAGAAGTACTACGGCGTGAAGGCCGTGGCCTTCCGCACCCTGCTGGAGGTGCTGCACACCGCATGAACGGCGTTCGCGCAAAGAAGCACCTGGGGCAGCACTTCCTCAAGGACGAGGAGGCGGCGCACCGCATAGCCGGCAGCCTCACCTTCCACGGGGGATACCGCAATGTGCTGGAGGTGGGCCCGGGCACCGGTGCGCTTACCACGCACCTGCTGGCGCGCGGCGACATCCACCTGGCCTGCATTGAGCTGGACCCTGAATCGGTGGCGCACCTGCACGCGAAATGGCCGCAGCTGCGCGTGGTGGAGGGCGATCTGCTGCGGATGGACCTGGCGCAGCTGTGCGCGCCTCCGATGGCCATCATCGGCAACTTCCCGTACAACATCAGCACGCAGATCATCTTCAAGGTGCTGGAGCACCGCGACAACGTGCCCGAGGTGGTGGGCATGTTCCAGAAGGAAGTGGCCGACCGCCTGTGCGCGGGGCCCGGCAGCCGCACCTACGGCATCACCAGCGTGCTGGCGCGCCTGTGGTACACCATGGAGCCGCTGTTCACCGTGGAAGCCGATGCCTTCATTCCCCCGCCCAAGGTGCGCAGCGCGGTGATCCGCATGCGCCGCAACGAACGGTGCTCGCTGCCGGTGGAGGAGAAGCTGCTCACGGCCTTGGTGAAGGCGGCCTTCGGGCAACGGCGCAAAACGCTGCACAATGCGCTGAAGGGATTTGCCCCGCTGGGCGGGGCCGTTCCGCCGGAGTTTGCCCGCAA
>JAFEAI010000255.1 GCA_018266475.1 Bacteroidota bacterium | reverse complement strand
GCAAAGGTAAGTTGAGGGCCGCCTGACGGACTACTACCGTGGGATGGAAAGGACCGCTGCCAACGCGGCCTGGATCAGCTCCAATGTTCGGGGATCGATCGTGCCAACCCGTTTTATGAAGCGGGATTCGCTTATGGACCGCACTTGGAAACAATCGGCTGCCGAGGGTTTGGTTAATCGGTTCCACGTGCTCGGCAGCAGTTCAACCATCCACGGAGCTTGTGCATAATGCGACTTCCAGTCGGTCAGCGGCACAATGATCTTCAGCGGAAGCCGACCGACTGCATTGTCATTGACAATGATTGCTGGCCGCGTCTTTCGGATCTCAGCACCTTGTGTCGGATCAAGATTCACCGACCAGATCTCACCTTGCTTCATAGAAGCGGTCCAAGTCGATGGCCGTGAATGCAGTCAGCTCGCCGCCTTCCCGATATTCCTTCTCCAGCCTCTTGGCGGCAAGCTCCATCTTCGATCGTCCTTGATCATGGCCTACGCTGATGTTGTTCCGCACCGCATCCGCCCCGTATTGCAAACACGCCAAGAGGTCCGCCTTGGACAACTGCGGATAGCCTTCAAGCAGATTCTCCATGGAATGCCCTGCCGCCAGTTTGTCCAAGATCAGGTCAACGGGGATGCGCGTGCCCTTGATGCACGGTTTGCCGTACATAATCTCCGGTTCGGAAACGATATGACCTTGCCATTCGAGCATTTAGCAAAGGTATACTACTGATGCCGGATGCATCAACGATCTCAGCCATGCTTCAGGAAGACACGCGCAGTTTGAAGCTCCTTTTCGCCGCGTTTGCCCGCATTGGCTTCCAACAATGCTTCCAAAAGGTCATTTGCGAAAACCACTTTGCGGCCTTCGCAGATCACGCTTGTGACCTTCACGAAGTCCAGTTCGCCCAACAGATCCATCAGGAGGCGACGCTTGCGGGTGTTCTTGAGTTGAATGACGATCTGTTCCGTGGCAGTTCAAAGATAAGCATGGCTATGCCGGACCATGACGCTTCGGCAGGGCTTTCGCACCTATTTTACAAACCCGTGGAGGCTGAAACCTTCGGTGTTTGCGCAGTTCAGCTTCTGCTCACCACCAGAGGTTGGGATGGGAAGGGGGTGTACAATTTGTACCCACCCTTTTGCGAGTTCCGGATCGCGTTGGCGCAGCTTGTGGATGTACGGCGTTACGTCCTTCGAGTCCGTCAGCGCCAGCACCACGTCCGCGATCACGAACCAACACTCGCCGTTGTGCAGGGTACGCCGCACTTCCTTGCGCTGGAAGACGGCAATGCGGGTGCTTTCATCTTGCTGGCTACTCATGGTGACGTGGAATTTGCCAAGGAGGTGCTGGACAAGATAATGCCCGCTTGAACGTGCATGCGGTTGCACAAGGACAACGCCGCCGAAGCCAGGAACAGGCCATGGAACCAGCAACGCCCGAAACCCGGTGCCGGGGAATTTCGGCATCGGGTTCGGGAACGGCTCAAAACTATCGTTGCAACTTCTTAGGTCAGTATCGTAGCGCATTCGTACCCGGTCGGGTTCTTTATAGTTGGATTGAGACAGTTTTAGTACCCGATGGGGTCACATAATGCCAAAATCGAACCATTTCATACCCTATCAGGTATAAAACCGTCTATTTCGTGTATATTAGCACCCAGAAGGGTATAAAATGAATCAATCCGAACTATCCCGCTTTGTCGTCCAACGCCGCAAGGCCCTCAAGCTCACGCAGCCTCAACTGGCCGATAAGGTCGGTGTGGGCCTACGTTTCATTCGCGAATTGGAGGCCGGTAAGCCTACCCTGCGCATGGACAAGGTGAACGAAGTGCTGCGCTTCTTTGGCTGCCAGTTGGGGCCGGTGCCAATTGAGCGTTCGGCCTCGAACAACAACGAACTTGATGGACATGCGTAGCGCCCAAGTGATCATGCACGGCCGGTGGGCCGGTACGCTCACAGAGACAGTCGAGGGCTACGAATTCACCTATCGACCAGACTATCTCGAAGCGAAGGATGCCGAAGCCGTGAGCTTGACCTTGCCATTGGAAGAGAAGCTTTACCAGAGCAAAGTGCTTTTCCCCTTCTTCGATGGATTGATCCCCGAAGGTTGGCTGCTCACCATCGCGGAGAAAAGCTGGAAGCTCGATCCGCGCGATCGCATGGGACTCTTGCTCGCGTGCTGCAAGGATTGCATCGGCGCGGTGAGCATTGAACCGATCAATGCCACAGACGATGAGCGCTGAACGCTGCCTGGGCTGCTACCGCGAATTGGACAGCGGCCAGCACGAATATCATCCCGCGTGCAGTCGCAGGCTCTTCGGTGCCCCGGTGCCACCAACGCTGCCGTTCACGGAAGTGGACATCGTTGGCCTCGCCGAGCAAAGCGTGTTGCGCAGCGCAACGGTGGCCGGTGCGCAGGCGAAGTTGTCGCTCGGCCTCATGCGCGGCGACTCTTCCGCATCGCCTGGCCGCTTCACGATCCTTGGTGTCTGGGGCAGCCACATCCTGAAGCCGCCCACGCCGAACTATCCGCACATGGTGGAGTTGGAGGACCTCACTATGCACCTGGCTTCATTGGCCGGTCTTGCTGTCGTTCCGCATGGGTTGGTCCGCATGAAAGATGGCGCGTTGGCATATATCACCCGCCGAGTTGATCGCCTTGGCAAACCCGGCGGCCGCAAGGTGACCAAGCTGCACATGGAGGACATGTGCCAACTCACCGAGCGCCAAACCGAGCACAAGTACAAGGGCTCGCACGAGCAGATCGCGAAGGCAATCGCGCGTTTCGCACGGAACACGCTGTCCGACCAGACCATCTTCTACGAGCAAGTGCTCTTCAGCTTCCTCGCCGGGAACGCGGACATGCACCTGAAGAATTTCTCGCTACTGAAAGATGCGGAAGGCCACTACAATCTGAGCCCAGCGTACGACCTGGTGCCGTCCACATTGCTGATCAACGAGACGGAGGAACTCGCTCTCACCCTCAACGGCCGAAAGAGCCGCATCACCCGCGCCGACTTCGAGACGGCCATGCGTGCCGCAGGTCTGAACGAACGCGCCATCCTCAACCTGTTCAAGCGCTTCGCCAAGGCGCTGCCGAAGTGGAAGACCTTCATCCCGCTCGGTTTCGTGCCGGAGGAGTTGAAGGAACGGTTCGTGGCGCTGATCGAAGAACGCGCTGCGCGCATGGAACTGCGCTAATCACTTCCCCTCCAGTTCCCGCGCCAGCTCATCCATCTTCACCACCGTGTTCCAGTTGCGCGCGGTGTTCTCCACGCCGATGCCCTTGTCGAACTTCTCGCCGAGCTTGCTGGTGCCGAAGCCGTGCGGGGTGTGCAGGTAGCACACGTGGTAGGCGCCGATCGCCGTTGGCAGCACCTTCAGCGACTCACCTTCCACCGCCAACGCCTGCAACTTGGCCACGGCCTCAGCCTTCGGTTTTTCCGCCAGGAGCACCGCATGCACGTGCTTGCCTTCCGCCTTCTGCGGAAAGGGATCGCGCTTCAGCACCGTGGCCCATTCATCGGCCGTGGGCGCGAAGATGGGCCGGTCGTACTTGAATTTCTTGAGGCAGATCTCCGCCACCTTGGCCAACGTTTCTTCCCGCGAAAGCACACTCCGCACCAGCGCATTGCCGCTGTTGATGTAGGTGGTGGCCTGCTTGAAGCCGGCCTTGGTGAGCGCGGCGCGCAACTCCGCTACGGGCAATTGCACGGGGCCGCCCACACCGCGGAAGAGGAGGAGGAAGGTGGCGAGGGGCATGGTGATGAAACCACGGATGGACACCGATGAACACGGATGTTGAACACAAAGATGCGGGTGGTGTGTTCACTCCACCACCAACCGCCCCAATTCAACCCCCTCCGGCGAAGTGATCCGCACCAAATACATCCCGCGCTTCAACTTGGAGGCATCCAGCATGGCGGAAGGTCCGGTGATCGGCGTTTCCAACACTGCACGTCTCTGCACATCCAGTACAGTAAGCAAGGCTGCTGTGTCCTCCGCACGTTCCACCCGCACCACGCCCGATGCCGGGTTGGGCACCACGCGGAACGACTTGTTTTCAGTGGGAACGGCAATTCCCGTGTGGATCACCTGCACCGGTGCCGAGGTGTTGGAGATGCAGCCGAATCCATCGGTAACCACCACCGTGTAGCTGCCTGCTTCCTGGGATGCGATGCACGCCGTGGTATCCGGCAGCGGATCGCCGTTGCGGTACCATTGGAAGCTGCCGGTGCCGCTGGCGCAGAGCACATCGCCCTGGTCGGTGATCAATGGCGTGAAGGCCGCCAACGGACAGGCCACCTGCCCCCGATAGATGTCGCCCCAGCGGCTTACGGCCACGATGTACCCGTCCACGTACGCGGCATCACCGATCTGTGCGTTGTCGATGCCGGGCAGCACGGTGCTCCACGTGAGGCCGCCGTCGGTGGTGCGCTCGGTCTGACCGCCGCCGGTAACGGCGTAGCCTGTGTCCACGTTGTTGAAGAACATGCTCACGGTGCCTTGCGGGCTGTCGATCGGGATCCATGTATCGCCACCGTCCATGGTGCGGAAGTTCCGCATCCATCCGTGCAGCGTGTCGAGGAAGAAGACCGTGTGCCCGCCAGGTGTGCCGGTCATGGGTTGCCAGGTGAGGCCGCCATCCATGGTGCGGTAGTTGTCGCCGTATTCGCCCACGGCATAGCCGTTCCGGGCATTGCTGAACCACAGGTCGTTGATGGTGATGTTGCCCACGTCCAGCACATGCGTCCAGGTGGCGCCGCCGTTGGTGGTGCGGTAGATGCCGCCATAGACCGCACCGCCCGCCACGATGTGCGTGAGCGCATCGAAGCTCCACGTGCAGCGGATGGCCACGTTGGGGCCGTTGGCCGGCGTGCGCGTGGCGAAGCCGTCGGTGGTTTTGGCGAAGCTGCCGCTGCCGCCACCTAAGCAGCCTGCACCGGTGGGGGTGAGGTGTACGCCCAGCCCGCCGCCGCCGGCCTTGGCCCAATGGCGGCCTCCATCAGTGGTGCGCAGCAGGCCGCCTTCAAGCCCGCCGGAAGTGGCCCAGCCCACGGCCACGCCCACTTGGTCATTCTGGAACGCCACTTTGTTCAGCACGGTGTGCCAAGTGCCTTCATTGGTGATGGACCATGTAACGCCCATGTCGTTGCTGCACTGAATGCGGCCATTGGTGCCCAGGATGCCGCGCCCATCCGGGGAGAGCGCCACGCTCTGGTGGTCACTGTTCCCCACTTGTGCCACGCTCCAGGTCTGCCCGCGGTCCGTGCTCCGCATCACACGGCCCCAGTTGCCGCACGCAACGATCACATCCCCTTGCACGGCCATGTCCAGCATGGAATAGGTGGTAGGCGAGGGGATGGAATCCCAGGTGGCGCCGCCGTCGGTGGTGCGGATCACCTCGCCGCCATTGCCCACGGCCACGCCTTCCTGGGTGTTGTAAAAGTGCAGGTCCTGCATGAGCACCTGTTGGTCAAAGGGCCCCACGCCTTGCCAGTTCAGCCCGCCGTCCACGCTCTTCAGCATTTTGCCGCCGTAGCTGCTGGCGTAGCCGGTGTCGCTGTCCAGGAACTGGATGGCCGTTACATACTGGTAGGTGGTCAGCCCCGTGGTGGTGGGCATCCAGTTGGTGCCGCCGTCGGTGGTGCGCAGGATCTTGCCGCTGTCCGAGCCGAGCCAGCCTAAGGTGTCGTTCAGGAAATAGACGCAGTTGAAGCTCCCGTAGCCCAGGTGGCTGGTGGTGGTGGCCGTGGTGAAGCCGTCGGTGCTGCGCATGATCCGGCCACTTTCGCACACGGCTATGCCGCGTTCACTGTCCCACATCCACAGCGCCACCGGCTTGTTGAACGTGTTCACGATGCGGCGTTCCCAAGTGGTTCCGCCGTCCGCGGTGCGCAGGATCGCGCCCATGGGCTTGTCCACGGCATAGGCGAGTTGACCGTCCAGCATGCGCATGGCGGTGAACTCGCTGCGCGTTTTTATCGGCGTGGTGAGCTCCCATTGCTGGGCGCTGGAGTCAAGGACAATGGTGGCGAGGAGCAGGGTGGTCAATATCCGCATGCGCACGAAGGTCGGGATTTCCGGGCGGTACCCGCGTGGCGGCGTTTGGTTCAAGGGGCGTGGCCGAAGCGCAGACCTTGGAAGCGATGCCATGCCGAACGGTACCTTCGTCCTGTTCATGCTGGCTGTGTTCCGCTGTTTCCCCCTCTTCTTTGTGCTGCTGCTTGTGCGGCCCGCCGGTGCCCAGCAGATCGACAGCATCCACGTCTTCAAGCAACTGCCGGCGGAACGCTACACCTCGGCATCGGCGAACGCCATGGCCTGGGCCTTGTTCCGCAAGGGCGCGGCCTTCACCAACGTGAAGGGCACGCGCATGGCCACCGCCACGGAGGCCATGAAGAGCTATGCACCGCTGCGGCACAACTTCCGCCCGCTGCCCGGCCTGCAGTACTTGGCCGTGGGCTTCAGCGGCGGCAGGCCGTTCACCATGGGCGTGGCCGATGACATGGACGTGATCATCAACTTCACGGCGCGTACCGAGTACCGCATTTCAGGCATGACGGACCGGATCAAAGTGCGGGCACTGCTGGCGAAGATGGTGGTGGAGTAGAAATGCTGGATCTATTGCGTCACCAAGATCCGGCAGCGGACGTGGATGAACGCTGGTCCGCAACTGCCGCCTTTCTCCGGCGCCGCATTGGCAGCACACCACCGCCGTTCAGCGCAGCAGGTAGTTCCGCACGTAGTCTTCAATGCCTTCTTCCAGCGTGTGGAAGGGCTTGCAGTAGCCTACCCCGCGCAGCTTGCCCATTTCGGCCTCGGTGAAGTACTGGTACTTGTCGCGGATGTCCGCCGGGGTATCGATGAACGCGATGTGCTCGGGCCGGCCCATGGCCTTGAACACGTTGTGCGCCAGGCTGAGGAACGTGCGCGCAGTGCCGCTGCCCAGGTTGTAGATGCCGCTGTGCTTGCGGTGCTCCATCAGGAAGATGCACACGTCGCACACATCCTTCACATACACAAAATCGCGCAGCTGCCCGCCGTCGGCATAGTCAGGCCGGTGGCTGCGGAAAAGCTGCATGCCGCCCGTGTCCCGGATCTGCCGGAAGGCGTGGAACACCACGCTGGCCATGCGCCCCTTGTGGTACTCGTTCGGGCCGTACACGTTGAAGAACTTCAGGCCCGCCCAGAAGAACGGCTTGGCATCCCGCTGCAGGGCCCACTTGTCGAAATCGTTTTTGCTTTCCCCGTACGGGTTGAGCGGCTTCAGCTTGAAGGGGAGGGCATCGTCGGTGTCACTATAGCCGAGATCTCCGTTGCCGTAGGTGGCGGCGGATGAGGCATAGATCAGCGGAATGGCGTACTGCGCGCAGCGCTCCCACACCCGCTGGCTGTAGTGCAGGTTCAGCTCGTCGAACACGGCCTGGTTGAACTCCGTGGTGTCCGTGCGCGCCCCCAGGTGGAAGATGAACTGGATGAGCTTTTCGTTCGCATCGATCCATGCCGGGAAGTCCTTGCGTTCCACACGGGCGGAGAGCTTGATGCCCTCCAGGTTGCGCACTTTGTCCGCCCGGCTAAAATCATCCACCGCCACCAGGTCGGCATAGCCGCGTTCCTGCAATTCATGCAGCAGGCGGCTTCCAATGAACCCTGCAGCGCCGGTAACAATGATCATGGGGCAAAGGAAACATGAAAGCAGGTGCGGGGTACTTGCGCATTGGCATGTTCAGGGGGCAAAACGGGGTTCATTGCTCCCCTATGTCCGTGTTCGGCTTGGCGAGTGCGTTCCGGCTTAGGCCCTCCGGCCCATCGAAACCCCTACGTGCTACCGGAACCCTTCCCTGCTATGGATTGGTTGGTACGATGCTTACAATGTGAGGGCCAAAGTCAACTGGAGGCCCATCGTGAACGTTGTTGGGGGCCAGTAGCTCACGTGATGAGCTACCGCTTTCGTTTAATCCGTTTCACGAGAGAAACCCCTACACCCGCTTGGATATCCCACCATACAGCAGTCTCCTCGGGTATCATACGGCAATTTCCACCTATGAACGCCTCAATCTGCAATTTCCCTTGCGCAAGAAATCGATAATTAAGCTGAACCACTGGATACCATCTCATTAATTTGTACCAATAACTTGATGTGATCCGTGAATGATGGCCATCAATTTCATAAATGCGCGAAATATTTTGGGTGCGGATCAACCCTAATGCTCCGAATTGAATCATTGTTCGGTTCATGCTAAAACGATACGCCAGTCGTAGTTCAAAATCTAGAAAGTCGAATACGTATCGATCAATATGCTTGGAATAGGTGATACCGTTTAATACGAAGTTGTAGTCGTGGTAATGCAACACTTTTTTCCTGTCAGTGAATCCTATTCCTGCGGTGAACCCGTGAACACCATTTTTAGTGAAAGATCGATCATAGCCGATCCTTAGCGCGTAAGAGAAGCTCGGGGTGTATGAAAAGCCCCCGCCCACCATGGTACTTGTCGAACTGAACACCGGATTGAATTTTACCGGATAGTACAACTGGCCCGTAGGCAGGTTGTAGTTCATGGCCGCGCCGAAGTACCATCGCTGATCCACCCTGGGGTGGTGGCCCTTGGCAGAAACCTGCTGCGACCCCGACCCCAAGATCAGGGCCATCAGCAGGCTGGTCATGGGCACCTTATTCATACGCGAGCCTGAAGCTCTGTAGGAAGCCGTTACTGCCATATATCTCCAGGAAGTAAATGCCACGGGCAAGCCCGGCCATGTCGAGCGCATCGTACCGGGAGCGGACCTGGAATATGCGGACCAATTTACCTGCGGGGTCCAGCACCCTGATCTTGCCCTGTGGCTCACTTTCCGGCATGCGCACAGTGAACCGGCCTGTTGTAGGGTTCGGATACAAGGAGATGCTCTCCTCCACGGGCTTGCCCCAGCCCGACATGCCCGATAGCTGGAACTCGGGGCGGTAGGCCATGCTTTTCAGGCCGCCATAAACACAATCGGTGATCACGGCATTGAACACTGCCCCAGCTTCAACCATGAACCCGGGTTCTAAGTTGATCGCTTCGCCCGCTCGGAACGTAACGTTCGAAGTGCTGGGCACCACCACGGGTCCGACCGCTCCTGATGTCACATTGCTGCCCGCGGTGATGAACGTTGAGGCATGCTCCTCCACCAAGCCGCTGAAGGTATAATTCTGAAAGTAGAGGTGGTTCGGGCAGCAATTTTCAAGCAGGCCGTTCACCACCTCCGGGGGCTGGGCATAGTATTCATCGCCCGCTTCGTAGTACAAAGAACTTTCAATACTGTGCTCACTGCCGGGTGTGCAGTTCCAGTATTCAAGTTCATAATCGTACACACCGGCGGGCAGGTGCTGCCCATTCCCGTCCCGCCCCATCCATTGGAGAACGAAGTAGGACTGGCCGGGGAATTTCAATCCATTGGCATCAAACTCGTGCCGTTCATATACGATATCCTGCGCCCCCCATCGGCTTCGCACCCAGAAGTTAACCCCCACCGCATCCGCTATCCACATCTCGAAAAATTTGATCGGGCAGCAGCAATTATCATTATAGTACTGGGGCATGCATTCCCAATCGTTTTCAATATTGCAACTATAAGGATAACGGTTAATGCAATCGGCGCAATAGGGTGCGCCGGGGCAAAAAGCGTCCGCGACCATAACATTCTGCACCGTGCCATTTGAGGGGCTGGGAAGGTCGGGCGCGCAAACACTTGCGCAATATTCCGCACGAACGAAGCTCACGTCATCCACGAAAATGTAATGCATCCCACATGCTTGGGCGTTGCCACCGGAATTCATGTCGATCACGAGCCATTTGAAAGTTTCGTTGAGTTCTTCGGACACATAGAAAGTGGCGGACACCCTGCTCCAGAGATTTGCCGGGTAGGTGGCCAGGTCGATGGGGATGCTTGCCAATTCCTGCACATGTGAAGGTTCATTATAGGACATGTAGGGTGGGGTGCATAGCGAAGCGGAATTATTCGAGTTCTGGTATTGGAACTCATTATTGGCCAAGAAAATGCGCAGGTTGGACGTCCCTGCGAAAAAGTAGCTCGAAGGCCGGATGAAGAGGCTCACCGTATAGAAACGACGTTCTTGAAGCATATTGTTCCCATACTTCTGCTGGATGAGCTCATAGTCATCCAGGCCAGCAAAGCGATGCCCGGTATGGGCGGTTACACCTGTTGGTGCCACGCCTGCCCTCATTCCAACATTCGGGTCGAACACGGGGGCAAATGGGGTCTGATCATCGAAATAATCCGGTGAATGCCCCCAGACATCATCAGAGTCGGGCGTATAAAGTACGCCTTGGGAATGCCAATTTGTGGCATATCGGAATTGTGCCCATTCGAAAGGCAAATCCCCATCCTCAAAGCTCCCGTTGTAGACCATGTCCTGTGCCTTACAAATGCTGATTCCCATCAAGCTGATGCAGGCAAGCAGGGCCAAGCACCTGGTGAAATGCGGACCCACGCATGGACCCGGCACGGCAAAGCGAGGCTTCATGTTTCCGGGCTTATCGGTTCCTTAATTGTTGCCTGAGCGCGATGTTCTCCTTCTCCACCTCAGCCACGCGCTTCTCCATCTGTATCAAATGAAGCGTGAGTTCCTCCACCTTTGCCATCAACATTGCATCCGTTTTCACCACATCCAATCCGCTCTCCACCAGTTGAGCAGCGGAAGGGACGCCCGGCAAATGGCCGTGTTCCTTGATGAAGGCATCCACCTCCTTGAGCGGCATCAGGCGATAATTGGGCTGGAACACATGGTCGCTCCATTCGGAGGTGTTCCGTAATGCCACCTTCACCTTTTCGGTGAGGATCCCCTTGGCCACGAACAGGCTGTAATCATCGTTCGGCATGTCTTCTGTACCTATGCCCACCTTGTCATAGGCAAAGGTCATGATGGGGTGCGGGTTGTTCCAATCACCCAAGATGTGGCCCTTGCCATTGGGTGCGATGGAGAGGCCGAATGCGGCCAAGTTGTTCCGTGCCCACAGCACCGGGCCCGTGGTGGCGGAGCTGGATGAGGCCAGGTCGCCATTGGCGCCTTGCACCAGCAGGCTCCCTACCAGGTGAAAGTTGGCTTGCGGCGCCACCGTACCGATGCCAAAGTTGCCGTCCTCGGTGAGGCGCATGCGTTCGGAGCCATTGGTGGCGAACTTCACCGGGTCATTGCTCAAGGTGCCTAACAACGGTGCGGGTTCCTGCGGGCACAGGTGGCTGAAGTTGTTTCCCTTGGTTTGCCAGTACGGCATGGATGGCAACAGGAAGCACGGGCTGCCTGGCGCATCGGGCAGTACTGGGCCTCCACCGATCTTCAAAGTGCCGTCGGTGTCACGGTAGAGGGGCCCGAAGGCGGTTTCGGCGCCCATAAGCCCGATCTGCCCGTCCGCCTTCAGGCGCAGCCGCTCCTGCCCATTGCTTTTGAACACCACGTCCTTGTTGTCCGTGGTGCCCATGAACTGTGCGCCGGGGATGGTGTTGGCATTGCCCGCCATGCCCCAGTTGCTTGGCGCGGGGCCGCGCAGGTAGATGGTGGTGTTGGCACCCTCGCAGCCGTTGGCATCGGCCACGGTGATCTTGTAGTCCTTGGGGCCGAGGTTGTAGCGGTTGGCGCCTACGGGGCCGTCACTCCAGCTTACCGTGAAGGGTGCCGCGCCGCCCATTACCACCACGGCTGCGTTGCCGTTGTTGCACTGGAAGCAGCTTATGTTGTACCCGTTGGAGTACTCATACACGTCCACGTCCAGCTTCATGGGCAGTGGCTGCTCCAGGGTGATCTCGGCGGTGGCCACTTCGTTGTTGGCATCGATCACATCCAGGCGGTAGTAGCCTGCCGCCAAATGGTCCACGGTTGCCGTGGAGGCACCGTTGCTCCACTTGTAGTGGTAAGGTGCCGTGCCTCCGGTTACCGCTGCTTGCAGGGTGCCGTCCTTCATGCCGAAGCAGCTAACCCCGTAGCCGTGGTAATTACTGCGGGTGAGCGAAACGTTGAGCGTGGGGGCTGCTGCTGCGAAGAGCGGGGCTGCAAGGAGCAGGAGCGTTAGTGCCCCCCCCCCTATGATGCGGATTTTCCTGTTCGTTGCCATGGAGTTCAGGATTAGGTTGAGGCAAAGGTGAACGTTGAAAAAAGTGCGATTTGTAGAATTTCTACTACACGGATGCGTCCCGCGAAATTGCGGGGAAGGTTGTGGCTCAGGGTCCGCCCTTGGCCGGAGGTAAGCGTTGGCGAGACACTGCGAGAGGGAAGAGCCTGGCAACCAACTCTTCCGCCTATTTCGCTTCCTTCACCTCCTTCACCAGGATCACATACACGGGGAAGTGGTCGCTGTAGCCGCCCTGGTAGGTGTCGCCCACGTAGGTGCGGAGCGGATAGCCGGCGAAGTTGCCCTCGGTTTGCCGCAGGTAGGGCTGGTTGAACACGCGGGCGCCGTAGAAGCGCAGGTTGCCGCCGGCACCGGTCACCAGGCCGGGCGAGAGGATGATCTGGTCGAACAGGTTCCACGAATCGCGCCAGGCGAGCGTGCCAATGCCTTTGCGGAAGAGGCCGTACATGGGGTTGTACAATTTCTTGGCGGACACGTCCTCCTTGTTGCCGGTGGTGCCCAGGAATTTGCGCACGGAAGGGTCCACGGGGTCGTCGTTGAGGTCGCCCATGTACAGGATGCGCGCATCGGCGTTGCGCGCCAGCAGTGAGTCGATGATGTGGCGGCCCAGGCGGGCGGCGAGGATGCGGCGGGGCAGCGAGATCTTTTCACCGCCGAACCGCGAGGGCCAGTGGTTGACGATGATGCTTACGGTATCCCCGTCCATCAGGCCGGATACCACCAGCTGGTCGCGCGTGCGGAAGGTGGTGTCCTGCGGGTCGGACAGCCTGTACTTGCGCTCGTGGAGCAGCGTGAAGTAGTTCGGGTTGTACGCAAAGGCCACGTCCACCCCGCGCCGGTCCGGGCTGTCGTGGTGTACGATGCGGTAGCCGCGCTTGGCCAATGGCGGCGTGTGCAGCAGGTCCTCCACCACGCCGCGCGTCTCCACCTCGCACATGCCGAAGCAGACCAGCCCGTCGGGCTGCACGTCCGTCCCCATTTCGCCCAACGCCTTGGCCAGGTGCTGCAGCTTGCGCTGGTAGCGTTCGGTGCCCCATTGCTTGGCGCTGCCGGGCTGGTATTCCGCATCGTCGTTGCGGCCCTTCAGCGTATCGTACAGGTTCTCCAGGTTGTAGAAGCCGATCGGGCGCGGTTCGTAGCGGGTGCCTGCTTTCTGGCCGCATGCAAGCAGCGCGGCGGCCACGGCGGAAAATGAAAGCACCAGGCGCGGGAACAGGTTCATCGGTTGTTGGCAATGGGGCGGCAAGTTATCCGTTCACCGCACGCACGGGCAAGATCCGCGCCAACGCCCCGTGCAGGTGGCCCAACCCACCGTGCGGAGAGAGCCTTCCGCCCGGCGGCAGCGGGCAGGGGCGGAGCCCCCGGCGGAATGTGCAGGGCCGTGGGACCTGGCGTGCCCTACGGACGCGGACACACTCTTGTTCAGCACCGCGGATGATCGTGGATGGCCTGCCCGAAGTTTGGGAGGAAGCATCTATTCTTTTCCGTGGACATCCATGTGGGTCCGTGGTTCAAGTCAGCAGGTGAACGCGCCACCAGGCGCATGTATAACTGGCGGGAGGTGCGCCACCAGTTCCCGCATGCCGTTCCTTTGCACCCATGAACCGCCTTTTTGCAGCCGCAGCCGCCTGTTCCGTGCTCTTCCACGCGCCGGTGCTGGCGCAATCCATCGCCGCCGCACGCAATGCCGCCATCGGCAGCCAGGTCACCGTAACCGGCCTTGTTACCTCCGGCTCCTCGCTGGGCGGCATACGCTACCTGCAGGATGCCGATGCCGGCATCGCCGCATTCCCCGGTAACGGCTCGGTGCCCGGCTTCAATCCCCAGCCCGGCACCAACATCACCGTTACCGGCACGCTCACCAACTACAGCGGCCTGCTGGAGATCACCCCCATCACCGCCTTCACCGTGAACAGCACCGGCAATCCGCTGCCCGCGCCCATACCGATAACCCCCGCAGGGCTGGATGAATCCGTGGAATCGCGCTTAGTGCGCATGAACGGCGTGCATTTCACCGGCACGGGCACCTTTGCCGCGGGCACCTGGCCGGTGGTGGCCGGCACCGAAACGGCCAACGTGTATTTCCGCACCGGCCACCCCATGGTCGGCACGCCCGTGCCTGCGGGTGCAGTGGACATCACCGGCATCGGCTCCCAGTTCTCCAACAACCCGCCCTACGCCGACGGCTACCAGCTGCTGCCGCGCACCAGCGCGGACATCACCCCGCACGCCTCCATCAGCATACAGCCGCCCGTGGTGCAAAGCAATTTGGTCACCAATGGCTTCACCTTGGGCTGGCAAACCAACCTCGCCGGCACTACCGAGGTGTTCTATGGCAGCACGCCAGCCCTGGGGATGCACGCCGCCGCCGCAGGCAACGGCACTTCCCACAGCCTCCCCATCGCCGGCCTGCAGCCCGCCACCTTTTATTTCGCGCAGGTGTTCTCCGTTAGCGGCACGGATACGGCCTTCGCCGTGCCCGCACTGTACTCCACTGCCTCCACCTCCGGCGGCGCCATCAAGGTGTATTTCACCAAGAGCGTGGATACCGGCGTAAGCTCCGGCCAGGATGCCATCGGCCTTTTCCAGGCCACCGACGATACCATCAAGGCGTACATCGACCGCGCCCAGAGCACGCTGGACATCGCCATGTACAACACCAACAGCTCCTTTGTGGTGCAGGCCGTGAACGCCGCCAAGACAAGGGGCGTGCGGGTGCGCTGGATCGCCGAGGGCAGCAACGCCAACACCGCCCTCAATAGCCTGAACCCCGCCATCCCCAGGCTGATGCGCACCAACAGCGAAGGCAGCGGCATGCACAACAAGTTCATGGTGATCGATGCGGAGGACGCCCAGCGCGCCACCGTGATGGGCGGAAGCTGCAACTGGACCACGCAGAGCTTCTTCGACGATTACAACAACATCGTCTTCATCCAGGACCAGGCCCTGGCGCGCTGCTACCGCATGGAGTTCGAGGAAATGTGGGGAGGAAGCGGACCGCAGCCCGTGCCCGCCCTCAGCAGGTTCGGCGCGGCCAAAACGGACAACACCCCGCACCTGTTCAACGTGGGCGGAAACCTGGTGGAGAGCTTCTTCTCGCCCAGCGACGGCACTACCGCCAAGATCAAGGGCACCCTTGATGCCGCCCAGCACAACCTGCGCCTGGCACTGTACATCTTTACCGAGAACAGCCTCAGCCAAGCCGTGCTGGCCGCCAAGAACAGGCCCGGCATGTACGTGGCCGGGGACGTGGAGGAAGTGGACGCCACCGGGTCCAAGTTCAGCTACTTGGTGGGCCAGGGCGTGCAGCTCTATTCGCACAACACCGAACCGGGCCTGCTGCACCACAAGTACGCCATCGCTGATGAAGGCACCGCGTACGATCCGCGCGTGGAAACCGGCAGCCACAACTGGACCTCCAGCGCGGAAACGGTGAACGACGAGAACACGCTGATCATCCACAACGCCACGGTGGCCAACCTGTTCTACCAGGAGTGGAACGCAAGGCACCAGGCGGTGATGGCCGTGGAAGAACCGGCAGGACCCGGCCTGCTGGGCGCGTGGCCCGTGCCCGCGGACCAATGGCTGCACGTGCGCACCGCCCCGGGCACTCCTGCGCAAATTGCGCTGCTGGACCTGGCCGGCCGCGAGCTGTGCCGCAGCAGCTCCAGCGGTACCGCCGACCTGCCCGTGGGCGCCCTGCCCTCCGGGATGTACGTGGTTGCCTGCGTGCAGGGCGGTGAACGCACGCAGCGGTTGGTGAGCGTGGCGCATTGAGCGGAACGCCCCCGCACGCGCAGGAACGATCCAACGTATACATCAGCACCAGGGCTTACCCTGCGCGCGGTCTGCCATACGTATCCGTATTTTCCATACGTACATTTGTGGCATGGCAAAGAAGAAGCTCACGCTCTATGTGGAGGAAGCCACTGTGCGCAAGGCGAAGGCTGCGGGCAAACGTTCAGGCAAGAGCGTGGGAGAGCTGTTTGCCGACGCGGTGGAGCGCTCAGCATCGAAAGCCCCGCGCCGCTCATGGAGCGCGAAATGGGGGGGCACGCTCACCTTTACCAAGGACGACCTGCTGCGCGATGACCGGGTGGGCCGCATCGCCCGCAAAGTGCAAACGAAGCCCACCCGTACCAAAAAGGCCAAGCGGCATGATGCGCGTCCTGGTGGACACGGACGTGGTGATCGCAGCCATGAAAGGCGACGAAGCCCAGAGCGCCGACAGCCAATTGGTGATGGACGCCCTGGTCAACGGGGAGTTTGTCGGGATAACCACGCCGGTGATCATGGCCAATGTGCAGTATGTGCTGGGCCGCAGGTGGGAGGTGAAACGCGGTTTTCCCGATAGGGCAAAAGTGGTGGAGGCCATGAACGAGCTGCTGCCGTTGTTTGCAATGGTGCATGTGGCGGCGGCCGACTTTCATGCCGCCATGGCCAGCAGTTTCGTGGACCTGGAGGACGGTTTGCAGCACTTCGCCGTGGTTCACGCGGCGCGGCGCGTGGATGGTATCGTAACCTGCAATGTGAAGGACTTCGAACGTCATGCCCAACTGCCGGTCTGGGAACCGGGGGAGTTCGTTCGAAACTATCTGTGATCCCGGATGGCGCGGTTGGATGCAAAGGTGCGGCACTACATCGCTCCCGCAGTGCCGATCCAACGTGTGCATCAGCCCCTGGGCCATACCCTGCGCGCACCCTGCGCGGCCTACACCTGCCCAAGCGCTTCAACCAACGCGCTGCGGCAGCTGCGCGCCACCGGCAGTTCCAGCCCGCCCTTCATGCGCACCCGGCAACCGCCGTGGTTCAACAGCTCGGCCACCTGGCCAAGGTTGATCAGGTGCTTGCGATGGCTGCGGAAGAACAGGGATGAAGGCAAGGCGGTGGACAAGTAGCGCAGGTTGCGGCTCACCAGCAGCCGCTTGCCGTCCGTGCAGAGCAGCCACGTGTAGCTGCCATCTGCTTGCAGTGCAAGTATGTCCGCATGGTCCACATAGCGTGATCCTTCCTTTGTAGGAACCGCCAACCGGTGCCCGCAGGCGTTCTGCCGCGCATGGCTGCCGCCGAATCCGTCATAAACGGGGGGGGGGGGGTAACCTACTGGCTATCAGCGTAGTTGTGTCTTCGGCATCGGGCGTGCCGGAAAGCTTTCTCTCGGGGTCCATGTGGGGTTGGGGTGCATGGTGGTTCGCGGAGAGCGGTGATGCAAGGTAAGCAAGGAAGGCTGCCAACGAACACCGCGCGATGCATTTGCACGCTGCTGCACCGCCCTGGCCATGCCGCCCGCCAAGCCGAACAGGCGCTCCACAAACCCGCATGCACCGCCCACAAGATCACTCTTGATGGCCGCAGGGGCAGGGCCGTAGCGTTGTGGCGTTCACTCAACCGCAAACCAAAAACCATACGAACATGAAACACGCACTACTTTCACTTGGCCTGCTGATCGCTGGCGGCGCATCCGCCGCACCGGATACCTGGAAAACGATCTTGCGGGTTGATCCCTACCTTGCAAACGGATATTTCATCGTGGACCAAGCAAGTTGGAACCGAATGGGCATTGACCACATTGCCGTGGACATTGCAGTGGTGACGCCACAAGGAAGCGGAGCACCCACCAAGGCCGTGGTGCAGAGCTTTTCCATCACCAATGGTTTCTTTGGCAAGGCGGACCTCGGCTTTCTTTCCACCCTTAGCCCGGGGCAGCGTGCCGGCTACCACCTCAGGGCGTATGATGCCTTGGGTCAAGTGGTGGTGAATGTAGATCCTGAAGCGTTCGGGGAACCCGGACCGATTTGGGAGCCCGCCTGCGTTCAAGGATGCATTGCGAACACTTATTCCTGGGCCTTGCATGCCTCCTATTGCAACGAGCTCGGCCAAGCCTACATCGAACTCAGGCCCGCGATCAATCCCGATGGCAGCCAACCCTATTTCTTCATCCCCGAATACCGGTGGGGGCAGTTCACGAACCAATACACTCCGAGTAACTTCAACCTGCCATACGGCGGGTGGCCAGAAGCAACGGGGGACAACCACAACCTTTCCTGTGTCATCAGTGTTCCCATCACTTCCGAAATGCGGGATGAACAGGGTTTCACCCTCATTCCGGGCGGCATGGCATATGGCATAGTGAAGTATTGCGGCCCATGGGATTATGCGCTTTCCGGCCAAGGCACGGACCACGTGGCCATGAGTTCAACCAACCTGTGCCCCGACCTGCAAAACGCGAACGACAATCTGCGGCTGTTGTTCAATGGCAATGCCCATGTGCAACAGCTGATGGCATACAACGGCGGCACGCCCCCGCTGGAATGCCACCCCATGTTTCCGTTCGGCAGTGCGGACGATGTGAACCAATGGGGCGGCGTGTTCGCCGAATGCACCGCGCTCACAGTGTACTCCGATGAGTACCCGGACGGCACCGTGGACATTTTGGGCTGGACCCTGGAACTGGTGGATTGTGCCGTGTCCGTCACCAGCGAACGCCCCTACGACTTCGGATTCGGACTTAGCGTAAGCGTGGACGAGGTAACCCCTGACGGCGCGAAGCCCGTGGTGGCCGTGGCTTTGCCCTTCGGCAAGGACCCCAAGCTGGTGAGCATGCCAA
The DNA here is from genome assembly GCA_018266475.1 of Bacteroidota bacterium. Lineage (GTDB taxonomy): Bacteria > Bacteroidota > Bacteroidia > Flavobacteriales_F > PHOS-HE28 > PHOS-HE28. The sequence goes on along the minus strand of JAFEAI010000255.1, from coordinate 18,718 downwards.
AAACCCCGCTGCAGCCCGGTCTGTACGAATTCACCGTGGTTATGCGCAATGGCGATGTCCTGAGGCACTTTGAGCAGTTTACCGCGCCGGTGGTGCTCAACTCCCACTTTGCAGCTTTTGCCAATGCGAATATCTACCCTGTGCCGGTAAAGGGCAATGAGTTCGCGGTGGAGTTCAACTTGGCCTATCCCTTGCAGATCAATATTTTGATCACGGATAATGAAGGGCACCAGTACCTGAACAAGCAGGTGGATTTTGACACCGCAGGCCTGAACAAGTTCGTGGTGAACACGAACAATTCATGGCATCCGGGACTTTACCATGCCGTATTCCAGTTCCAGGACGGATCCGCCTCTTCAAAAAGCTTCACCATCGCTGAATGACAACCACAACGTAACCCCGCGCGGAAGGAAGGCTCCCTTGGTCAATAGGACCAAGGGGGCCTCTCCCTTCCACTGCAGCCAATTGTGCCACACCCACACCGGCCATTATGCTAAGACAAGTACTTGCACTTTGTTTTTGCGGCCTCGCCGCACTCCTGTCCGCCCAAGTAGCCCCGCCTCCCATTCAGTGGCAGCACACTTGGGGAAGCACGGGTAGTGATCAGGCAAAGAAGATGCTGCCTACGCTTGACGGCGGATATCTGGTAATCGGCTTGGCCGGTGCCAACAATGGTGATGTGGTTGGTTATCATGGGGGGCCAAGCGACGTTTGGATCCTGAAGCTGGACCCACTGGGTGAACTCCAGTGGGCACGTGTGTATGGCGGCCCGGGAAACGACCGGGCATATGATGCTGCACCTACCAGTGACGGCGGCTACATCGTGGCCGGTGCCACCACCTCCAATAGCGGGGATGTTCATGGAAATCACGGGAACTTCGATGCTTGGATCCTCAAGCTGGACCTCAATGGCTACTTGGAATGGCAGAAATGCTACGGGGGAAGCAATACCGATGCAGCGTCTGCAATTGTCGTAAACGATGATGGCGGTTATACATTCTCTGGTAGTACGAGGTCAACTAACGGTGACGTATCGGGCAACCATGGCAGTTCAGACTACTGGGTGGTAAGGCTGGACCCAGCGGGCAGTATCATTTGGCAAACATGCTTGGGCGGAACGGGAACTGACGAAAGCACAGGCATCGTAAAGTCAGATGATAGCGGATACCTGATCACAGGCTCGTCAGGTTCCTCTGACGGTGATATCAGCCACCCGCTCGGGATGGATGATATTTGGGTGGTGAAGGTCAGCGCGAACGGCGGACTGGTATGGGAGCGCTCCTTGGGCGGGGCGGGTGAAGACATCGGATATGCAGTGTGTTGTACCGCAGATGGTAGAGTTACCGTATCGGGGGTTTCCTCTTGGAGCGAAGGTGCATTGGCCTGCAACCATGGCGGGTTTGACGGATACATTGGCATGCTTGGCCCCGGGGGCGAGTTGATCCAGCAGCAACCTTGCTTGGGCGGCTCACTGAGCGACATGCTGCTCAGCATTGCCCCCACACCGGACGGCGGTTATATCTCCGCAGGCTGGACAGAGTCCAATAATGGGGACATCACCTTCAACCATGGCATGAGCGATGGCTGGCTGGTGCGCACCGACAGCACGGGGAACATGCTATGGGAGCTTGCCTTGGGCGGATCCCTGAGCGATGGATTTTATACGGTGCTGCGCACTGCGGATGGCGGATATGTAGTTGCGGGCGGCTCCTCTTCCTCCGACGGCGACCTTACGCAAAACCGTGGCGGCAGCGACCTATGGGTAGTCAAGCTCGGCCCCGATCCCGCAGGCATTGAAGAGGTAGTGTCCAAGGATGCCTTCAGCCTTGCCCCCAACCCCGCGCGGGATGTGGTGGAACTGCGGATGGAACGTCTGCCGGAAGGCCCTTTGCATATCGATCTGCTGGCCGATGATGGCAAGCACCTGGCCACGTTGTTGGAAAAAAGCGCTGCACCGGCGCCGTTGGAGCTTCGCTTTTCCGTGGCCCACCTGCCTGCCGGCGTGTACGCCGTGCAGCTGCGCGCCGGTGGCCACAGCTGGGTGCAGCGGCTGGTGAAGCGGTGAAGGGTACCGGGCGGGCGGAAGAGCGGTCCGCCCGGCTTTCCGGCGGCTTCAGCGCTTCGTGGGAAAGTACAGCGGGTGCCGGTCGTTGTAGCGCCGCATGAAGAGGAAGAGCGTTTCCGGCTTCTTCCGCTGCTTTTTCGGCAGGGCGTCGAATTCCTCCTTCAGCAAGGCATCACGCGCCAGCACTGCGCCGATGCCTTCGGCCGTTACCGGCAGGAAGGCCCCGGAGGCCATGTCCAGAAAGCGCTGCTCCTCCACGGTGTAGATGGTGGCGCCGCCCATCATGTACGGGTCGTAGCTGCGGTAGGTGGCATCGTACACCAGGTGGGCCAGTGCGCCCATGAGGCCGATGCGCGAGAAACCGTTGCCCGCCCGCACGTACACCACGCCGCCATTGCAGAAGCCCCAGGTTTCCGCCAGGTCCAGCCGCTCGCGCTTGCCAAGGCTGTCGGTGCGGAAGAGCTTGTCGCCGGCGTTGCGCAGGTCGGTGATGTGCTGCCCCTGCGCGGTGGTGAGCGCCGCCATGGGGATGCTGGGCCTGTTTTCGCGGAAGGCGGCGAAAGTGAGGTAGATGCCGTCGCTGAAGGTGTAGCTGCCGCTGTAGCGCACGCTGTCCTGCGCAAAGGCCGTGCCCGCAAGCAGCCATGCCGCCAATAGTGCGCCCGGCCTCATGCCACCGATCGGATCAGGGCCATCACCTCGTCCGGTGCCTGGGCATGCACCCAGTGCCCTGCGAAGGCGATGGTCTCCACGCGGCTGTTGGGGAATTGCTCCTTGATCTGCGGCAGGTCCTCCCGCGGGATGTACGGGCTTTTACCGCCGCGGATGAAGAGCGTGGGCACCTTCACCGCCTCGGGCCCCATGGCGCCGAGGATGTCGTTGATGTCGCGCTGCAGCAACGGCACGTTGAAGCGCCACGCTAGCTTGCCGGGCTGTTCCCAGTAAAGGCTTTTCATCAGGAACTGCACCACGCCCGGCTCGGGAATGTAGTCCGACAAGTGGTCCTCCACCTCCTTCCTCGTTGTTTTCGCGGCAACATCACTGGATGCCAGCGCCTGGATGATGGCGGCATGGTCGCCGATGGGGTATTGCCGCGGGCCGATGTCGATCACCACCAGGTGCTTCAGCAGCTGCGGCCAGCGCTGCGCGAAGGTCATGGCCGTTTTGCCGCCCATGCTGTGGCCCACGAGCACGGCATCCTGCAGGCCCAGCTTCGCGAAGAGCGCATGCACATCCTCCGCCATCAGCGGGTAGGTGATGCGGTCCGTGTGCGGGGAGCGGCCGTGGTCGCGCTCGTCCACCACGATCATGTCGAAGTCGGCGGAAAGCGTGCGTGCGATGTGTCCGAAGTTGTCGCCGCTGCCGAAGAGCCCGTGCAGCACCACGATCGGCGTGCCCGCGCCTTCCCGGCGGAAGAAGAGTTCCACGCTCATCGCAGTTCCCGCAGGTACAGTTGAACGGTGTTCTCCATGCCGTACACAAGCGCGTCGCACACCAGGGCATGGCCGATGGAGACCTCCAGCAGGCCCGGCACGTGCCCCCTGAACCAGGCGAGGTTCCGCAGGTCGAGGTCGTGGCCTGCGTTCAGCCCCAGGCCCGCCTTGCCTGCTGCATCGGCGGCGCGCGCAAAGGGCGCCACGGCGGCATGGCGGTCCCCGGCATAGCCTTCGGCATACGGCCCGGTGTACAATTCAATGCGGTCGGTGCCCGTTTCTGCGGCATGGGCGATCTGGTCCGGGTCCGTTTCCATGAAGATGGACGTGCGGATGCCCGCGTCCTTGAAACGACGGACCACGGCCTTCAGCTCGGCCTTCCTCGCCTTGGCGTCCCACCCGGCATTGCTGGTGAGCACGCCCGGGGGGTCGGGCACCAGGGTTACCTGTGCGGGCTTTGCCTCCAGCACCAGGCGGATGAAGCTTTCGTTGGGATAGCCTTCGATGTTGAACTCGGTGGTGAGCAGCGGTTTCAGCGCATGCACGTCGGCATAGCGGATGTGGCGCTCATCGGGGCGCGGGTGTACGGTGATGCCCTGGGCGCCGAAGCGCTCGAGCTGCACCGCCCAGGCCTGCACGTCCGGATTGTTGCCGCCGCGCGCATTGCGCAACGTGGCCAGCTTATTGATGTTCACGCTCAACTTGGTCATCCCGGCAGGCCCGTTACCTTGGTCCCGTGGCCGGCCCAAAATTAGCCCCCGATCGCCCCAACGCTTCCGTGCATGCAAGCCAATGAACTGCTGTCCAAGACCGTGCAGCCGCTGAACCCGCGCGATTCCCTGGGGCGCGCGCTGGAAATGATGGACGAGCTGCACCTGCCCGTGCTGCCCGTGGTGGCCAAGGGGCGCCTGGCGGGGCTGCTGAAGGAGGATGCCGCCCTGAACAGCAACGACCCCGCCGCCAGCGTGGAACAGGTGATGGACCGCGTGGAGCTGCCCTACGTGCGCGGCAAGCAGCACCTGTACGACGTGCTGAAGCTGATGGCCGAGCGCGACCTGCCGATGGTGCCCGTGCTGGACATGAACGGCCGCTACCTCGGGGTGGTGAACGGCGCCGAGACGGGAGCGGCCATGGCCGGCCTGGTGAACGCCTGCGTGCCCGGCAGCGTGGTGGTGCTGGGCATGGCCCGAAACGAGTATTCCCTGCAGCAGATCGCCCGCATCGTGGAGGAGGAGGGCGCGCGCATCCTCAGCATGTACTGCGCGGACCTCCCCGAAAGCACCGGCATGGAGGTGACCCTGAAGATCAACCGGGAGGATATCAGCGGCATCCTCCAGGCCTTTGAACGGTTCCAATACACGGTACACACCACCTTCCAGCCGTCGCGCATGGAGGATGACATGCGCAGCCGCTACGATGCGCTGATGAGGATCATGAAGATATGAGGGAGTGCCGCAAATGCGCGGGCCCGGCGGCAGCTGCGGCAGGCACGTGCCGAACCGGCCGTTGATGCAAGGGGACCAGCCATGTTCCGTACAGGCAGCGTGAAGGTGTTGTTCGCCCTGTGGGCCTTGCTGTGCGGCGCCGCGGCCATGGCCCAGCCCGCCAATGCAGGGTTCAAGGGCCCGTTCGGCATCTCGGGCGTCCTGGTGGAAGGCAACCGCAAGACCAAGGAAAAGATCATCCTCCGCGAGCTCACCTTCCGCGAAGGCGACACGCTGAGCGCCGTAGACCTGTACGAGCGGCTGGAGCAGAGCCGGAAAAACCTGCTCAACCTCGGCCTGTTCAACACCGTGGACCTGCTGCCCACCTTCCTGGGGCCGCACGAGGTGTTCATCAGCGTAGGGGTGAACGAGCGCTGGTTCTGGATCCCCGTGCCGCAGGTGAGCTTCGCCGACCCCAACTTCAACACCTGGTGGCTCACGCGGGATTTCAGCCGCCTCAACTACGGCGCGGCCGTAAAAGGCCAGAACCTCCGCGGCCGCAATGAAACCATGGCCGCCCTGGCCCAGTTGGGCTACATCAAAAAATTCGGACTGGCCTACCGGGTACCTTACGTGGACCGCAGCCAGCGCTGGGGCGCACAGGTGGAAGGAGCTTATGGCGAACAGGATGAAACCACCATCGGCACCGTGGGCAACAAGCGCGTGATGCTGAAAACCCCGGCCCAGGCCATCATGCAGCGCTGGAGGGCCGGCGCAGGAGCCACCTTCCGCCGTTCGCTTTATATCCGCCACGCCCTGGGCATCACCTGGAACCAAGTGGCCGTGCGCGATACCGTGGTGGCGCGCAACCCCGACTACCTCGCCCCGGGGAAGGGGCGCGTGCAGTACATCTCACTGGCCTATTCGGCCACCATGGACCGCCGCGATTCGCGCGCCTTTCCCTTGCAGGGAACCTTTGCCAAGCTCGAATGCTCCAAGGACGGCATCGGTGCCGGGCACCCCGGCGTTGCCAACATCCTGGCCACCGTGCAGCAAAGCTGGCGCAGCGGCCAGCGGTGGAGCCTGGGTGCAAGCGTGAAGGGAAAACTGTCCCGCGGCACGCCCAAGCATTACTTCCTGCAAGAGGGCATCGGCTATGCCGATTACATGCGCGGATACGAGTACTACATCATCGACGGCCAGGATTTCCTGCTGGGCAAGGCCAACATCCTCTTCGCACTGGTAACGCCGCGCTCCTACCGCGCCGAAGGCATCCCCTGGGAGCCCTTCCGCACCCTCAACCTCGCCGTGTACCTCAACGCCTTCAGCGACCACGGCTACGTGCGGGACACGGTACACGGCGCACAGAACTTCCTTTCCAACCAGTGGCAGCACAGCTACGGACTGGGGCTGGACGTGGTGACCAGCTACGACTTCGTGCTGCGCCTGGAATGGGCGGTGAACCGCATGGACGAAACCGGATTCTACCTACATTTCACCCAACCCTTCTGAGCGGACCGCCATGCGCATCGGGATCCACGGCCGGCTTTATCCCCCTTCGGCTTCGGCCACCATCAACGGCATCATGGGCCGCATGGCCGCCGCAGGCATCACCCCCGTGGTGGAGCACGCCCTGGCGCAGCGCATGGGCGCCGCAGGGCTGCCGCCGGACCCGTCCATCGAGGTGATGGCACGCCCGGAGGAGGCACGCCTGGACATGCTCGTGAGCCTGGGCGGCGACGGCAGCTTCCTGGACAGCGTGGATTTCCTCGGCGCTTGCCCCGTCCCGTTGATGGGCATCAACCTGGGCCGCCTCGGCTTCCTCAGCAGCAACCGCATCGAGGACCTGGACGCCGCCCTGAAGGCCATCCTGCAAGGACGCTATGCCGTGCTGGACCGCGCCGTGCTCGCCATGGACGGATGCCCCTCCTGCGGCAAGCACAACAACGCGCTCAACGAGGTGAGCCTGCACAAGCGCGACGGCGCCGCCATGATCTCCATCCACGCCTGGCTGGACGGCCGCTTCCTGAACACCTACTGGGCGGACGGCCTCATCGTTTCCACCCCCACCGGCAGCACCGCCTATTCGCTCAGCTGCGGAGGGCCGCTGCTGGCGCCCGATTGCGATGCCATGGTCATCACGCCCATCGCCCCGCACAACCTCAACGTGCGCCCCTTTGTGGTGCCCGGCGCCAGCACCATCACCCTGCAGGTGGACGCCCGCGGCGAAAAGTACCTGCTGAACCTGGATGCCCGAAGCCGCGTGCTGGACCACTTCCCGCCGCTGCAGGTGCGCCGCGCCGCCCACACCCTGAAGGTGGTGCAGCTGGAAGGCCAGGATTTTCTGGACACCCTGCGCAACAAGCTGAACTGGGGTCTGGACGTGCGCTCCGCCGGACCTGACGGCCGGTAGGCGCCCGCCTACTGCTTCCCTGCGGCGATCACGTACTGCGCCGCCTGCATGTTGGCGCGCCCGTACTCGTCCATGCGCCGCACCACCTCCGGATGATAGGCCGATGAATCAACCGTGCTCCGCTGCCGGTACCGGTACAGGGCCCGCTTTCCATCCTCGTGCCCGATCAGCAGCCAATTTTGGTCCAGCACCCCGTATTTGTCATCGGCGCATACGTAGATGTAGGGCCGCTGGGCGCCAAGCAGGTCGATGCCCAGCGTGCGGTTCTGGAACGGGGCCCGCAACAGCCCCATGATCGTGGGGAACACGTCGATCTGCCCGGCCATGCTGCTGTCGGTGCGCGCCTCCACCAGCCCCGGCGCGTAGAACAGCAACGGGGTGTGATGGAAGGAAAGCGACAGGTCGTACGTGCCGTCGATGGCCGCGCCATGGTCCGCAATGAACACAAAGAGCGTGCTGTCGAACCACGCGCGGCCGGCGCTTTCGGCGATCAGGCGGCGCAGCGACCAGTCGGCAAACTCGGTGGCCTGGTCGCGGGCATCGGCCGAGTGCGGCCGGAAGTAGGGCGGTATGTAGTACGGCCCATGGTCGCTGGCCGTCATAAATGCCGCCACGAACGGGCGTCCGTTGGCCGCAAGCCCGTCCAGCACCGGCAGCGCATGCGCGAACATGCGGTCGTCCGGCACGCCCAACGTGGTCTTGGCCTCGCTGGCGGGATAGTCCGCCTTGGTGACCACCTGTTCGCAATCGTTGGCATGCAGGAAGCCTTCCACGTTGTCGAACTGGCCATCGTGCGTGGTGAAGTAGATGGTCTGGTAACCGTGCTGGCGCAGGGCGCCGTACAGCCCCAGGTAGTGCAGCATGCCGCTTTCCTTCATGGGATGCTGGCGGAACAGCGCCGGGAAGGAGAAGAGCGTGCCGTAGATGCCGTTGAAGGTGTGGATGCCTGCCGAATAGGCCTGGTCGAAATAGAGGCCACGGGAGGAAAGGCTGTCCAAGAAAGGGGTGAGGCCCTTGGTGTTGCCGTGCCGCCCCATCTTCTCCGCGCTCATGCTCTCCATGATCACCAGCACCACGTTCCAAGGGTGGGCCGGCCCGCTGAAGGACACCTGCCGCGCCAAGGGATGTTCCGCATCGGGGTGCGCAATGCCGAACTCCCGCTGCACGTAGGCCACGGCTTGTGCATCGTCCATCAGCGCCAGCCGCATGTTGTCGGCATCGCGGCTGTCCAGCCAACTGCGGATCAGCGTGAAGCACGGGTTCAGCCCCAGCTGGTTCAGGAAGGCATTGTTGCTGAAGTAGGCCGTGCCCACACGGATCGGCGACTTCTCGTCGATCCGCCCCCGGATGCCTAGGAACACCAGGCCCAGCATGGCCACCGAGAGCGTGACGGTGCCCGCCGTGGCAGGCCGGTTCAGCGGAAGGGGGCCGGGGAGGATCCGGCGCAGGCCGTACCGCAAGGCCAGCACCGCCGCAACAAAGGGCACCACCGCCAGCCAGTAGCGCGGCTCCTCCGCGATCATGCCGAACACGAAGCGCGGATCGTCCAACCACGTGAAGGCCGAAACCGACAGCCGCTGGAAGAACTGCCCGAAGTAGGGGATGTCCGCCGCACATGCAAGGAACGCCAGCGAAACGGTGATGAGGATGAAGCTGCGCACGGCGCGCACCACGCGTGGCCGCATGCCGCCGGTGAAGGAAAGCACCGTGAGCACCAGCAGCGGCAACGCCAGCAGGTAGCCCGCGATCACCAGGTCGAAGCGCAGGCCCATCAGCAGTGCCTCCGCCACCAACGCAGGCTCCGCGCCCGCCAGGCGGCCCCGCTGCACATAGAGCAGCACCAGCCGGAACAGCATGAAGAGCACCAGCACCAAGCCGTACAGCGCGAGAAAAACGGGAAGTTGGCGGGGCAGTTGTTTCCTCATGCGGCAAACGCGCGGTGCCTGCCTTGCCACCGTTCCCTACTCGGCCGCAAGTTGGGGGAACCGATGGCCGGAGCACCGGCAAGCGCCGCAAAGATGAACCATCATCGCACAGCTTTCATCAGGCAGGCTAGTAGGACCCGGTGGGGCTTATGACCCGTCCGAAGCAATCCCTCATTCCGCCTTTACAGGATTTTTGATAGGATGAACAGGATGGGCAGGATGGGACAGGATTACAGGATGAACAGGATGGGAGTTCCCTCAAGGTCTCCCGAAGGGGATCTTGCAGGTGTGGCACTCTGCGTCAAGGTCGCTGCGCGAGACCTTGATGGGGGGACCCTGAAAGGGAATCAAAGATTGCTTCGGCCCAAAGCGGCCTCAACTTGTTCCCTCAAGGTCTCCCGAAGGGGACCTTGCAGGATGAGCTACACCTCCCCTTACTGATGCAGGGTCTGCGCCAACTACAAATGCCACGTGCCCAAAGTTGGGCGCGACCCTGCTACAGAGGGATCGACTTGTTCCCTCAAGGTCTCCCGAAGGGGACCTTGCAGGTGTGGCACGCTGCGCCAAGGTCCGCTGCGCGAGACCTTGATGGGACTCTGAAAGGGAATCAAAGATTGCTTCGGCCCAAAGCGGCCTCGCAATGACGTTGTGGCTTCGGCCCAAAGCGGCCTCGCAATGACGCGATCGGCGCAGGCGGCAAGGCTGCACCGGGCGGTGTGCTACGGGCACGCCAAGCCCCTACCTTCGCGCCGCATGCACGGATCGGCGTTCCGCTGCGTTAATCCCCGGATGAAGAGGTGTTTCCTCCTCCTGCTGCCGCTCCTGCTGGGGGCTGCGGCCATGGCGCAGGTGAGCGAACTGGGCATCACCGGCGGCACCACCTTCTACATTGGCGACATCAACCCCACGCGCTATTACCCCAAGCATACCCACCTGGCCGGGGGGCTGATGTACCGCTACAATATCAACGACCGCTATGCGCTCCGCCTGCAAGGGCTTTATGGCAAGCTGGAGGCCTGGGACCAGGATTCGCCCGACCCGCTGCACCGCCTGCGCAACGTAGGCTTCCGCACCAACATCTTCGAGGCCTCCGGCCTGCTGGAGATCAACTTCTTCAAGTACCGCGGCACCGCCAAGGACAGCCACAAGTGGACGCCCTTCGTCTTCGGCGGCCTCTGCTACTTCCACTTCAATCCCCAAAACCAGCTGGACGACACCTGGTACGACCTGCAGCCCCTGGGCACCGAAGGCCAAACCTTGGGCGGGGGGCAGCCCTACAGCCTCAACCAGATCGGCCTGCCCTTCGGCGTGGGCCTGAAGCTGGCCCTTAGCGCCAAGGTGGACGTGCAGCTGGAGTGGGGCCTGCGGCGCACCTGGACCGACTACATCGACGATGTGGGCGGAACCTATGCGGACAATGCCCTGCTCACCGAACAGGCCGGGCCGCTCACCGCCCTGCTGGCCGACCCCAGCCCCCTGCGTTCCACCGGCTTCAATACCGGCCGCGCCCGCGGCGATGCCCAGACCAAGGACTGGTACCAGTACACCGGCCTCACCATCTCCCTGCTGCTGACGCGCTTTACCGAGTGCGACGCCATCTGGGACCGCATGAAAAAGAGGTAGTGGCACGCCCACGTGGACGGAACGCCCGGAATTGCGACCTTCGCACCCCCGTGAAAAACAACGACGCCCGATCAGCACAGGAGCTGCGCCAGCAGATCGACGCCGCGCGCGTACCCGTGCACGTGGCCGTGATCATGGACGGCAACGGCCGATGGGCCGAGCAACAGGGCAATGACCGCATCAGCGGCCACCTGCACGGTGTGCAGCCCATCCGCGAAGCACTTACCGCAGCCACCGAGGCCGGCGTGAAATACCTCACCCTCTACGCCTTCAGCACCGAGAACTGGAACCGGCCGAAAGCCGAAGTGGACGCCCTGATGGAACTGCTGGTGCGCACCATCGCCGGTGAAGTGGACGAGCTGGACCGCAACGGCGTGCGCCTGCATGCCATCGGCGACCTGGACAGCCTGCCCCAAGGCTGCCGCACCGCCCTGAAGCAGGCCATGGACCGCACCGCGCGCAACGGCCGCATCACCCTTACCCTGGCCCTGAGCTACAGCAGCCGCTGGGACATCCTGCGCATGGTGCGCGGAATCGCCACCGACATCCGCGAGCACCGCCTGGACCTCCACGCGGTGAACGAACAACTGATCGGTCAACGCCTGAGCACCAACGGCCTGCCTTGCCCGGACCTGCTGATCCGCACCAGCGGCGAGCAGCGCATCAGCAACTTCCTGCTCTGGGAGATCGCCTACGCCGAGCTTTGGTTCACCCCGGTGCTCTGGCCCGATTTCCGCAAGCAGCACCTCTTCCAGGCCATCCTGGACTACCAGCGGCGCGAACGGCGCTACGGTCTCACCAGCGAACAACTGCCAGCGTCCTGATGCCCACCCCAGCAGCCCGCCCCTCCTGGAGGCCCCTGATCGCCCTTGTTGCGGCCATGGCCCTGGCCTTGGGCGCCCGCGCCCAGCACCTCAACGTGCCTGCCGTGGACTACGGCTACCCCAAGGAATACACCATCGGCGGCATCACCGTCAGCGGCTGCGTAACACGCGACCCCAATGCCGTAAAGCTCTTCAGCGGGCTGAAGGTGGGCGACAAGGTGACCGTCCCCGGCGACCGCATCAGCCGCGCCATCCGGGCCATCTGGGAACAGAAGCTCTTCACCGACGTCCGCTTCGAGGAGGCCGAGCTCCGCGGAAACACCATCTTCCTGCACATCATCGTGAAGGAAAACCCGCAGCTGGCCAGCTACGGCTTCGGAGGCACCGTAAGCCGCAATGAGGCCGACAAGCTCCGCGAAAAGATCAACCTCCAGCGCGGCCAGCAAGTGAACGACGCCGTGAAGGCCAACGCCGTGCGCACCGTCAGCCAATACTTCATCGACAAGGGATTCCTGAAAGCCTCCGCCCGCATCACCGAAAGCCGCGACACCACCCTGGAGAACAGCGTGCGCCTGCAGGTGCTCGCCAGCAAGGGGCCGAAGGTGCGCATCAAGGACATCACCTTCACCGGAAACCACAGCCTGCCCGCTTCCAAGCTGCGCGGAGCCATGAAGAACACCAAGCGCAAGCGCTGGTACAACATCTTCGGCAGCAGCAAGTTCAAGCAAAGCGATTTCCGCGCCGACCAGGACAAGGTGATCGACCTCTACAATGAAAAGGGCTTCCGCAATGCCGTGATCACCCGCGACACCGTCTTTTTCTCCACACCCAAGAAGATCAGCATCAACCTCACCGTGGACGAAGGAAACCGCTTCTACTTCCGCAACATCGGATTCACCGGCAACACCAAGTACACCAACGACACCCTGGTGAGCCTGCTGGGCATCCGCCGCGGCGACGTGTACAATAAGAAGAAGCTCGACAGCCGCCTCTACATGAACCCCAGCGGCGTGGACATCAGCTCGCTTTACATGGACCAGGGCTACCTGAGCTTCAGCCCGGAGCCCATCGAGCGCGTGGAAGGCGACAGCATCGACCTGGAGGTGCGCATCCGCGAGGGCAAGCAGTACCGTGTGCGCGACGTTACCGTCACCGGCAACACCAAAACCTTCGACCACGTGGTGCGCCGTGAGCTGCGCACACGCCCAGGCGACCTCTTCGACCGCAGCGAGGTGATCCGCTCCCAGCAGCAGCTCATCAGCCTGGGCTTCTTCGATCCCGCACAAGTGAACGTAACCCCCAAGCCGGACCCGCGCACCGGCATGGTGGACCTGGATTACATCGTGGCCGAAAAGCCCAGCGACCGCCTGGAGCTCAGCGGCGGATACGGCGGCGGCCGCGTGCTCGTCTCCCTCGGCCTCTCCTTCACCAACTTCAGCGTGCGCAAAATGTTCGACCGGAAGGCCTGGACACCCCTGCCGGCCGGCGACGGGCAGACCCTGAGCCTGCGCGCACAAACCAACGGCAGCTACTACCAGAGCTACAGCGCCTCCTTCATCGAACCCTGGCTCGGCGGCCGTAAACCCAACTCGCTCAGCCTGGGCGGATACTACACCCGCCAAACCAACGGCATCGCCTCCAGCGACCCCCTGTACCAGCAGCTCGGCATCTGGGGCGCCAGCGTGGGCTTGGGCAAGCGCCTGCGCTGGCCCGACGATTACTTCTTCCTCAACCTTACCGGAAGCTACCAGCGCTACGAACTCAACAACTGGAACTCCCTCTTCGCCTTCAGCAACGGCAACAGCAACGTGTACGCCCTGCAGCTCCGGTTGTCCCGCAGGTCCGTCGCCGAGCCCTTCTGGATCACCCAGGGGTCCGAAACCGCCTTCTCCGTAAAGGCAACCCCGCCATTTTCCCTCTTCCACCCGGACATCATCTACACCGAGCTGCCGCCTTCCCAGCGCTATGCACTGGCCGAGTTCCACAAGTGGAAATTCACCAGCCAATGGTTCACCAAGCTCACCCGCAGCAAAACACGCCACGACCTGGTGCTGATGGGCCGCGTGGGATACGGATTCATTGGCCGCTACGACACACGCAAGGGCGATTCCCCCTTCGAGCGGTTCTACCTCGGCGGCAGCGGCCTCACAGGCTTCCAGCTCGACGGACGCGAGATCATCGCCCTGCGCGGCTATGACGACCTCTCGCTCTCGCCCAACTTCGGCAGCTTCTTCGTCAACAAATACACCGCCGAACTCCGCTTCCCCGTTTCGCTCAACCCCCAGGCCACCATCTTCGCCCTCGGATTCGCCGAAGGCGCCAACGCCTGGAACGCCATCGACCAGTACAATCCGTTCAAAATTTACCGCAGCGCCGGCGTCGGCCTCCGCCTCTTCCTCCCCATGTTCGGGCCCATGGGCCTCGATTACGGCTGGCGTTTCGACGACGTGCCCGGAAAGCCGAACATGGCCCGAAGCCAGTTCCATTTTACGATCGGCATAGATCTTGGCGAGCTATAGCCGTGATCGCCTACTTTCGACGGCAATCCCATGAACAGCACCCTGCTCCGCACCGCCCTCCTGGCCTTGCTGCTTGCGCCCATGGCCGCAAGCGCACAGCGCATCGCCTTCGTGGACACGAAGTACATCCTGGAAAAAATGCCGGACTACACCGCCGCGCAGCAGGAGCTGGACCGCACCAGCAAAAAGTGGCAGGACGAGATCGACGGGCGGTGGGCGCAGATCAAGCGCCTGCAGGAGGCCTACAACGCCGAAGCCGTGCTGCTCACCGACGAAATGAAGAAGAGCCGCCAGCAGGAGATCGACCAAAAGCAGCAGGAAGCGCGAGACCTCCAGCAAAAACGCTTCGGCGTGGGCGGAGACCTCTTCAAAAAACGCCAGGAACTGATCCAGCCCATACAGGACCGCATCTTCGACGCGGTGAAGGAAGTGGCCGGCACCACCTATATCGCCATCTTCGACATCGGGGGCGTGGGCAACAACGTGCTGTACGCCAGCGAGAAGTACGATAAGAGCGACAACGTGCTGCGCAAGCTGGGCATACGCCCCGGCAAGGAGGGCGAAGGAAGCCAGCGCGGCAACGACCAGGACGAGGGCGACCATCCGCCCGACCTGCAGAAGGACAAGAAGACCCCGCCCGGACAGGCGCCGCCCGCCGACCGCGGAAACAACATCAACGTGAAACCAAAGCAGTGAACCTGAAGACCATCATGAGGAAGACGATCATCACCCTGTGCGTGCTCCTGGCCGCCACCACCGCCCTGCATGCGCAAACCACCGTCAAGCTCGGCCACATCGACCGCCAGGCGCTGATGCTGATGCTGCCCGAGCGCAAGGCCGCCGAGACCAAGATGCAGGACTTCGCCAAAACCCTGGACGAGCGCCTGAAGGCCATGGGCAAGGAATACCAGGACAAGGTGGCCAGCGCCCAAAGCCGGGCCGAAAGCATGACCAAGACCGAGCAGCAGGTGGCCATGCGCGAGATCCAGGAACTGGAGCAGCGCATCAACGACGCCCAGGACAAGGCCAAGGAGGACCTCAGCAAGCAGGAAAGCGAACTGCTGGCCCCCATGGTGGACCGCACCACCAAGGCCATCCAGGAGGTGGGCACCGAGGGCCACTTCACCTACATCTTCGACACCAGCACCGGCACCGTGCTGTACAGCGACGGGGGCACCGACATCCTTCCGCTGGTGAAGGCCAAGCTGAAGATCCCCTGATCGCCCGGCGCATGGGCAAGGACCCGCGCATCGGCATTTTTGATTCGGGCATCGGCGGCCTCAGCATTGCCGCAGCCATCAGGCAGGCGCTCCCGGCGGAGCGCCTGCTCTATTTCGGCGACAACGCCCACGTGCCCTACGGGGAGCGCACCGCCGAGGAGATCCTCGCCTTCAGTACCGGCATCACGCGCGCGCTCATCGCCAAGGGCTGCACATCCATCGTGATCGCCTGCAATACCGCCAGCAGCGCGGCCCTGGTGCCGTTGCGCCTGCTATTTCCACAGGTGCCCATCGTGGGCATGGAACCCGCCGTGAAGCCTGCCGTGGAGCACACCCGCACCGGCGTGGTGGGCGTACTTGCCACGCGCGCCACCGTGGAAAGCAAGGCCCTGGCCGACGTGGTGGAGCGATTCGCACACGGCGTGGAAGTGATCCGCCAGGCCTGCCCCGGCCTGGCCCGCCTGATCGATGAGGGCCGCTTCGACGGACCCGAGCTGGAGGAGCTGCTGCAAGGCTGGATAGGCCCTCTGCTGGAGCGCGGCATTGATGCGCTCGTGCTCGGCTGCACACACTATCCGCTGGTGCGCCCCGCCATTGAGCGCATCGCCGGGCCCCATGTGCGCGTGATAGAACCCTCGGCGGCCATCGCACGCCGCATGGCACAGGTGCTGGAACAGCACGGGCTGCTTACCCCTGGTCCTGCGGATGGATCACTGGAATGCTGGACCAGCGGCGAGCCGGAACGGTTCCATGCCGTGCTGGAACACCTCGGCCTGCAGGCAGGACCCGTGCGCAAAGGCGTGTGGAACCAGGACGGGGAGCTGATCCTGGCGTGAGGGGAGTATTGCCACACCTGATGCGCGAACAGCTATTTCCTGCTCATTCCCGCAACTTTTCGATCCGTATGGCAATGGCCGAAGGTTGCCGCTGCAGCACCTCGCTGATGGCCAGCCGCGCCACGCCCCGGTTCAGCAGTTCAATTACAAGCGCATCCTCTTCCCGGGTCCAGCGGAGGTAGGCGCGCGGGTGCTCTTTCCGGGCCTTGAGGATGGCATTCTCCGGCACGCCTTCCGCATCCAAGGGGGCATCAATTTCCGCGGCGCGGCGCTTCACTTCCGCGCCTGCCTTTACCAGTTCAGGGTCCGGCACGGTGCTGTGCAGCAGATCCGCCGCACGCACGATGCTCTGCGCCTCTTGGCACATCGTCCGGTAAGCTTCCGCATCCGCCGTAGCGTTCAGCAGCACGCCCATTTCGCGGTTGTTGCGCTCTGAGCCGCCCAGCAGGTTCAGGCTGGTGATCACGGCTTCCCGCTGGTTGAAGTAGCACTTGGCGTGCAACTCGCGCAGAAAATACAGCCGCATGTTGGGCAGCTCGCGCAGGTCGCGGAAAACGCCCTTGTCCATGGGCTGCTTACCGAAGGTGAAGGTGATCTGCACGCCGCGCTCCCCCGCATCGCGCAGGCGGTGCAGGTGTACGATGCGCGGATAGACGAAGGCGCTCATCAGCGTTAGCGATCCTTCCGCCTCGCGGATGATGCGCTCTATGGAGGCACTGCTGTCGGTGGTGGTGAGGAAGGTGGCCATCTATGCGTGCTAAACAACTCCGGTCTTGTCCACTTCCTCCATCACCTTCCCCGTTTCGGTGAGCGCCACGATGATGCGCTGCCAGTGCCTGACATCATCGAAGGTGAGCGTGCGGCCGTGGCGGTCCTTCAGCCATTTCTGCGCGGGCTGGTAGCCGCCGATGTAAAAATTCCAGGCCGCTTCGGGCACGCCGGCGAAGTATTGACTGTCGTTGATCCACACCTTGCCCAGCCCGTTTCCCGTGGCCTCGAAGCCGGGGCTCTTCGCCGCCATCTTGCGGGTGACTTCATTGCTGCCGCCGATGGGATAGGTGGTAAGGTAGCGGTCGATACCTTCCCATTCCAGCAGGTGCAGTTGCCGCAGCTTCGCGCCCAGTTTTACCAAGGTGCGGAACTTCTTGGCATCCACGGGGAAGGGAATGCGCGGGAAATCACTTTTCAGGAATTCCTTGTACTTCTCCCGGTAGGCCCGGCTGTGCAACACCGCGTAGCAATAGTCCAGCACGTCCAGCGGCGTGAGGGCCTTGCCGCTGCCATGCGCCCAAAGGTCTTCCGCATTGAACACGTAGCTGAACCCGATCCCTTGCGCCATCTGCTCCACCAGTTTGGCATCCAGGTTGGGCTGCACGCCTTGTTCCAGCGCAGTGGTCTGCTTGCTGGTTTCGGGGTAGAGGTAGAGCGGAAAGACAGTGTTGATATTGTATGCGCTGAAAACCTTGTGACCGCAAAGGCCTTTACTCACAAGCGCACCACTGGCTTCAGCGCTTGGCACTTGCCGAGGAAGGGATAGCGAAACGTTGTCCCCTCGAATCATGTGCGCCATCACCTTCGACGCAGGTCTGCTTATGATCTCAGGGTCGTAGTAGAGCCAGCGTGTATCAAATGGCCGATAGTGGTTGGCGCGAATGTGAGCAGCTGAATATGCCTTCCCCTTTACGGCCTTAGTGATTTTGTAGCTACCAGAATCCTTGACGTTGTAGCGCACAATGAAATCGTTGTCATAGTCCCCGATCAGCAAGCGGCTCATTCGACCCGCAAGGACCTGCTGATCATCATCCATTAATAGCTCATCGCGATCAGTTTTCAGGCCATTGTTCTGCACCCCGAATAATTCGTTCATTGCAAATCCACGTTCATAATCCTTGCAACCCGTTGAATCAAATGGCACGAAAAGATTCGCAGGTGCTGCTGAGGGTAGTGCCTGCCAGTTCAAGGAAGACAACCCCGACCTACTTAGCTGCTCATACTTGAAAACACGAGAGCCACTGATGCTTGCATGCTGCACAGTGCCTCGCCTACTCGACGATTTCCGAGACTTGATGAAGAGGTTGATGGAAACACCCTGCATGATGTCAAATACATTCTCGTCCTTGGCTCCATCCTGTGCCTTGTCGTCCTTGCGCGAGTTCCCATGTAGGTCTAGGATGTAGATGGTATCAAACGACTCAAGCAGCGACTCACGCATCCTGCGATGAGTTACGCCGTCAATGAAGCTGTTGTTGCTGATGTAGGCGAGAATCCCCTCCCCAGTCTTCTCAATTAGAACCTGCCCATATCGAATGAACTTACTGTTAAATACATAGGATAGGCGACATTGGGCCGTATTTGTGCATACCTTTGTGCATGCGCAAAAAGACCCCTCTCAAAGGCAAGAAGCTGGACGGCCGGAAGCTGAGCCACGAACAAAGC
>JAFEAI010000254.1 GCA_018266475.1 Bacteroidota bacterium | reverse complement strand
CGGCCTCGGGATATTCATCCATCTGGCCGTCCATGATCATGTTGAAGCCCTTGATGGTATCCTCAATGGACACCATTACGCCGGGGATGCCGGTGAACTGCTCGGCCACAAAGAAGGGCTGGCTCAGGAAGCGTTGCACGCGGCGTGCGCGGCTCACCACCAGCTTGTCCTCCTCGCTCAGCTCGTCCATGCCAAGGATGGCGATGATGTCCTGCAGTTCCTTGTAGCGCTGCAGGATGGCCTTCACGCGCTGGGCGCAGTTGTAGTGCTCATCGCCCACCACGGCGGGGCTAAGGATGCGGCTGGTGGATTCCAGCGGGTCCACCGAGGGGTAGATGCCCAGCTCGGCGATCTTCCGGCTCAGCACGGTGGTGGCGTCCAAGTGGGCAAAGGTGGTGGCAGGGGCGGGGTCGGTAAGGTCATCGGCAGGCACGTACACGGCCTGCACGCTGGTGATGGACCCGCGCTTGGTGCTGGTGATGCGCTCCTGCATGGCGCCCATTTCGGTGGCCAGCGTGGGCTGGTAGCCCACGGCGCTGGGCATGCGGCCCAGCAGTGCGCTCACCTCGGAACCGGCCTGGGTGAAGCGGAAGATGTTGTCCACGAAGAAAAGGATGTCGCGGCCGCCGCCTTCCTCGTCGCCATCGCGGAAGTATTCGGCTAGCGTAAGGCCGCTCAAGGCCACGCGCGCACGCGCTCCCGGCGGCTCGTTCATCTGCCCGAACACGAAGGTTGCCTGCGAGGTCTTCAGCGCCTCATGGTCCACTTTCGAGAGGTCCCAGCTGCCCTTCTCCATGCTCTCGGTGAAGGCCTTGCCGTACTTCACGATCCCGCTCTCGATCATCTCGCGCAGCAGGTCGTTCCCCTCGCGGGTGCGCTCACCCACGCCGGCGAACACGCTGTAGCCGCTGTGGCCCTTTGCAATGTTGTTGATCAGCTCCTGGATCAGCACCGTCTTGCCCACGCCGGCACCGCCGAACAGGCCGATCTTGCCGCCCTTGGAGTAGGGCTCGATCAGGTCGATCACCTTGATGCCCGTGAAGAGCACCTCGGCGCTGGTGGTGAGCTCCTCGAACTTCGGCGCCTCGCGGTGGATGCTGGCGCCCTTGCTGCCCTGCACCGCCGCCATGCCGTCGATCGGCTGGCCCACCACATTGAACAGGCGGCCCTTGATGGCCTCGCCCGTGGGCATGCTGATGGGCTTGCCCTGGCCGATGGCCTCCGCGCCGCGCGACAGGCCGTCCGTGCTGTCCATGCTCACCGCGCGCACGGTGTCCTCGCCGATCAGCTGCTGCACCTCCAGGATCAGGTTCGACCCGTCCTCCCGCTTCACATGCAAGGCATCATAGATGTTGGGAAGGTCCTTCCCCGATTCAAACCGTACGTCGACCACGGGGCCGATCACCTGGACCACTTTACCGATGTGCTGGGACATGTTGTGCGGATGGATTGGGCGGAAGCCCTGTTTTTGCGGGCGCGAAAGTAGCAAGGGATCCTTTACCGGGATCGCATTGTTGATGATCTCTTCGGAGAGGGGATGTCATAAGTGCCGGAAAGCCAATGAGCTATCTCGGAATTGAAAGGTCGGGCCAGAGGTGGTATGAACAAGGGGCACTCCTTCGGTCCATCCTGTGAATTCCAATCCCCCGCATCCCACCCCACGCGGCCACATCCTGTTCATCCTGCAATCCTGTCCGCATCCCGCTCCACGCGGCCACATCCTATTCATCCTGCAATCCTGTCCGCATCCCGCCCCACGCGGCCACATCCTGTTCATCCTGCAATCCTGTCCCCCGCATCCCGCCCCGCGCGGCCACATCCTGCTCATCCTGCAATCCTGTCCGCATCCTGTAGGGCCGCCCACCAAGCACTTCCCGGCCGCACGCACGAACGAGTTTTGCATTTCGGTCCTGTCCATAGCCATCTTCGCGCCTTCGCAGCCATGCAGGTCCATACCGATATCGGCGCCTTCCGGGGCATCAGGCGGCCGGTGCTCACCACAGGCACCTTTGATGGCGTACACCTTGGCCACCAGGTGATCCTGGACCGATTGCGGTCTGTGGCCCGCCGGGAAGGGGGGGAGAGCGTGCTCTTCACCTTCCACCCGCACCCGCGCATGGTGCTTTACCCCAACGACCACGGCCTGCGGCTGCTGAACACCCAGGAGGAAAAGCAGCGGTTGCTGGCGCAGGCCGGGCTGGACCATCTGCTGGTGGTGCCCTTCTCGCGCGCGTTCAGCCGCATGCACGCCGCGGAATACGTGCGCGATGTGCTGGTGGGGCAGCTGGGCGTGCATGCCGTGGTGATCGGCTACGACCACCGCTTCGGGCGCAACCGCGAGGGCGACATCCACCTGCTGCGCCAGCTGGGCAAGGCGTTGGATTTCCTGGTGGAGGAGATCCCCGCGCAGGAGATCGACCATGTGCAGGTGAGCAGCACCAAGGTGCGCGAAGCCCTGCTGGCGGGTGAGGTGGCCAAGGCCAATGCCCTCCTGGGCTATGCGTACATGCTCAGCGGGGTGGTGGTGAAGGGCAGGCAGCTGGGCCGCACCATCGGGTGGCCCACGGCCAACGTGGGCGCCATCGATCCCGTGAAGCTGATCCCCGGCAACGGCGTATATGCCATCACCGCCGACACCGGCCACGGCCACTTCCAGGGCATGATGAGCATCGGCGTGCGGCCCACCGTGGAGGAGAACGGCGCGCGCACCGTGGAGGCCCACCTCTTCGGGCTGGAGGCCGACATATACGGAGAGGCCATCACCGTGCGTTTGCATCACCGGCTGCGCGATGAACTGCGCTTTGCCAGCATGGAAGAGATGAAGCAGCGGATCGCGGTGGACAAACAGGAGGCCTTGCGCGCCTTGGCGGAACGATGAGCACGGGCCTGCGAAACCGCTTCCGCTGGCTCGTTGGCCTGGCCACCTGCATGGCCGGCCATGGCGTGCAGGCACAGCTGCTGCCGCAGATCGCGCTGGACAGCGTGCGCACCTTCCACAGCCTGGAGCGCGCCCTGCAACAGCCCGATAGCGTGTTCCGCCTTGATCTTTCGCACAAGAAGCTGAAGCAGGTGCCCGGGGAGCTGCGCCGCCTGAAGAACCTCAATGCGCTGGACCTGGGCCGCAACCACTTGAAGGACCTGCCGCCCTGGATGAACGAACTGCAATACATGCAGGAGTTCAGCGCGGGCCGCAACAAGTTCACCAAGGTGCCCGAAACCGTGTGCCAATGGAAGCACCTCAAGCGGCTGGACATGCACCAAAACCGCATCGAGGGCCTGCCCAAGTGCATGGGCGGCCTCAAGGAGCTCTACTCGCTGGACCTGTGGAGCAACGACCTGGAGGATTTTCCCGATGAGATCAGCGGCATGAAGGCCCTCCGCTTCCTGGACCTGCGGGTGATCCAATTCTCGCAGAAGGAAATGGACCGCATCGCCCAACTGCTGCCCGCCGCGCGCATCTACTTCTCACAGCCGTGCAACTGCGGTGATTAGGGACAGGGGGCGTGTTGGTTGGCAGTTGTCAGTTGTCAGTGGGCAGTTGGCAGTGGGCAGGGGGCAGGGGGCAGGGGGCAGTGGGGCAGTGGGCAGTGGGCAGTGGGCAGTGGGCAGTGGGCAGTGGGCAGAGGGCAGTTGGCAGTGGGCAGTTGGCAGTGGGCAGTGGGGGATGGCCCTTCAACTCCTCGGGCGGAAGGCACGTACGGAGTACCGCTCTTTGTTGCCCAGCGACAACCCGCAACTACCCCTCCACCACATGAAAGGAATACTTCTCCATCACCAGGTTGGCGAGCAACTTGCGGCAAGCCTCCTCCACCTTGGCTTCAGCGGCTTTTTGGTCTGCCGCTTCCACCTGCAGCGTGATGTGCTTTCCGATGCGCACATTGCCGATCTCCGGCAGGCCGAGGTTCTTCATGCTGCCGCCCACGGCCTTTCCTTGCGGGTCCAGCAGGTTGTCATGCGGCATTACGTCGATGGAGGCGTGGAAGGTCTTCATAGCGGCTTTGGAAAGCATTTTCCCCAGAAGGGGCTAAGCAGGTACAGGATCAGCAGCAAAGGAACGGCGATCAGGCCGAACAATGGAAGCAGGACCGCGCCGCCGGCGATCAACAGGAAAATGACCTCGTTGCCCTTCCAGCCGCCGTGCTTGAATTTCAGGCTGGGCAGGGGCAGCTCGGAAAGCATCAGCACGCCCAGCAGCAGGGCGGCTGCAGCTACCGCCCATGGCGTGGAGAGCAATGCGGCGGTTCCCGCGCGCAACGCACTGGCCGGGGAATGGCCCGGCACTCCGTTTCCGGCGGCGATCAGCAACAGGCTGGCCCAGCACATGCCGTTGGCCGGCGTGGGCAGCCCCAGGAAACCGGTGCCCTGCCGCGTGTCCACATTGAACTTGGCCAGGCGCCAGGCCGAGGCGATGCACAGCCAGCATGCGGCGGCGGCGGCCCAGGCCATGCCCCCGGGGGCGGAGCCCTGCATGTGCGTCCACAGGGCGAATGCCGGGGCCACGCCGAAGCTCACCAGGTCCGCCAGGCTGTCCAGCTGCTTGCCCAGCTCGCTGCCGCCGCCCAGGGCGCGGGCCGCCAACCCGTCGAACACGTCGAACACCGCCGCCAGGAACACCAGCCAACAGGCGATCGTCAATTGTCCCTGGGAGGAAAGCAGCAGCGATGCCGCCCCGCACGTTAAGTTCGCGGTGGTCAACAGGTCCGGTATGCGGGGAAAACGTGCCATGGCGGGCCGAAATTGGTCAATTTCAGGCAATAAATCAGGCAACCCGAAGTTAGTTGGTGCGTCCAATAAGCAAAGCATGAGCGCAGTGGGAAGAATGAACAGCCGGGGGATGGCCGCAATGGTGGCCGTTTTATCGTTCGCATGGGTGCAGGCCCAGGACGCGCCCAAGTACAGCAACGAGTTCCTCAGCATCGGTGTGGGCGCACGCTCCTTGGGCATGGGCTATTCGCAGGTGGCGGCCACCAACGACGTTACCGCGGGCTACTGGAACCCCGCCGGCCTGCTGGGCGTGCGCGGTGACCTGCAGGTGGGCGCCATGCACAGCGAATACTTCGCGGGCATCGCCAAATACGATTACCTCGCCGTGGCCAAGCCCATCGATTCGGCCAGTGTCATCGGCATCTCCTACATCCGTTTCGGGGTGGACAACATCCCCAACACCACCGAGCTGATCGACAACAACGGCAACCTGGACTACAACCGAATCACCAGCTTTTCCGCCACCGACAACGCCTTCCTGATCAGCTATGCCCGCAAGCTGAAGGTGCCCGGCCTGCGCGTCGGCGCCAACGCCAAGGTGGTGTACCGCAGCGTGGGGCCCTTCGCGCACGCCTGGGGCTTCGGCCTGGACGCGGGCCTGCAGTACGACCGCGGGCCGTGGCGCTTTGCGGCCGTGGGGCGCGACATCACCGGCACCTTCAACGCCTGGAGCTATTCGCTGGAGCAGCGCACCAAGGACGTGTTCGCGCGCACCGGCAACGAGCTGCCCGTGAACGGCGTGGAGGTCACCCTGCCGCGCTTAGTGCTCGGGGTGGCCCGCCAGTTCAAGGCGGGAAGCAAGGTGGACATCCTGGCGGAGGCCAACCTGGAAAACACCTTCGACCGCAAACGGAACACCCTGTTGGCCACTTCCACCTGGAGCGGCGACCCCCGCCTGGGGCTGGAGGTGGGCTATGCCCGCGTGGTGTTCCTCCGCGCCGGGGTGAACAACTTCCAGTACGTTACGGACATCAAGGACAAGCGGTCCCTGAACTTCCAGCCCAACATCGGCGTGGGCCTGAAAATAAAGAGCGTGGCGCTGGACTATGCCCTCACCAACATCGGCGATGGCGGCGTAGCCCTCTATTCCAACGTGTTCTCCCTCCGCTTCGACCTGTACAAGCACAACCGTTCATGAGGAAATTGCTGCTCCTTGCCGCCCTGCTGGCCTCCGCCCTGCACGCCTTGGCGCAGCCCTACGGCAACGAGTGGATCCACTACGACCGCCAGTACTGGTCCTTCAAGGTGTGGCAGAACGGCGTGTACCGCATCGATTCCGCCGCACTGGCCGCCGCGCACCTTCCCCTGCAAAGCGTGGACCCGCGCACCCTCCAGCTCTATGCGCGCGGCCGGCAGGTGCCCATCCACGTGGAGGGCGCCCAGGACGGCGTGTTCAACAATGGCGACTTCATCGAGTTCTACGGCGCCAAGAACGACGCATGGATGGACAGCACCCTGTGGGACGATCCCGCCCACATCAACAATCCCTTTTATTCGCTCTACAACGACACCATCCGCTATTACCTCACCTGGGGCCCCGTGGGCGAGGCCCTGCGCACCATCCCCTCCGCTAGCGGCAACTGGGCCGCACATGCGGTGCAGCCCTGGTGCTGGGGAACCACGCTGCTCACCTATCCCGTGGGCTACCAAAGCGGCAAGCGCACCCCGGAGGGCATTTCCACGGCATTCGTCAGCGAGGCGGAGGGCTACTATGCGTTCCAGGAACTGATCAAGGGTGAAGGCGCGGACGGCTCCATCGCCTTCTACCTGGCCGCGCCGGAACTGTATGCCGGGGCGGACGCGCCACCGGCGCGCTACAACATGGTGCTGGCCAGCCTGAACAATCCGGGCGGATGGAACTGCGTCGACCACCACATCCGCCTGGAGCACGGCCCCGCCGTGCTTGCCGATACCGTGTTCCTCGGCTATGCCCTGCTGAAGCTCGGCTTCGACCGCCCCGTGGCCAGCTATGCAGCGGGGGGGCTCAACATCACCGCACGGGTGATACACGACCTGGCATGCAATGGACTGGCGCCCGACTACCCCGATGTCTCGGCACCGGCGTGGCAAAGCCTGCGCTATGCGCGGAATTTCAACTTCGGCGACCGCGCCGACGTGGAACTGCCCGGCAGTGCCGCACCGGATTCCTCCACGGTCGCCTTCCTGGCCTCGGCGGGCCCGGTGCTCTACGCCTGGGGGCCGGCCGGCCTAAGTCGCGTGCTGCCGGCCCAGGAAGGCAATGGCTACAAGGCCGTGCTGCCGCCGAACGCACAGGACATGCGCGTGGTGGTGGCCACTGCGGCCGCCATCCTGCCGGTGGGAACGATCACGCCGGTGAACGGCACCGGAACCTTCACCGACCCCATGGCCAACCTGCCCGATTCGGCCTTGGTGATCGTAACCCACCCCAAGCTGATGCAAGGCGCATTGCAATATGCCGCCTACCGTGAAACCAGCCCCGTCAACCGCTACAACACCCTGGTGGCCGATGTGGAGCAACTGTACGACCAGTTCGGCGGCGGGGTGCGGCAGCACCCGTTGGCCATCCGCAACTTCCTGCGCTTTGTGTACAACCATGCCCCCACCAAGCCCAAGGCCCTCTTCCTGATCGGGAAGGCCGTACAGGCGCATGCCACCGCATTGAACCCGCTGCCCTACCAGCGCGGCTACCGCCAGGATGCCGGAGCTGCGGCCGCCTGCCTGGTGCCCACCATCGGCTGGCCTTCCAGCGACGCCTCCTTCAGCATCAACCTCAACGGGAGCCAACCGGCCTCCTACCAGGTGCCCGTGGGCCGCCTGGCCGCCCAAACCAATGAACAGGTGGTGCATTACCTGGCCAAGGTGGATTCCGTGGAACACCAGCCTCCGGCCGCGTGGATGAAGAACATCCTCCATTTCCGCGGCGGCAACAACCAAAGCGATTATGCCCAGTTCGACAATGCCCTCGCCAGCTTCAAGGTGATCGCCGAGGACACCTCCTTCTTCGGCCATGTCACCAAGTTCGTGAAGAACGGCGGCGCCGTGATCGAGCAGGCCGCCGTGGACAGCGTGTCCGACATGATCTCCAAGGGCGTATCGCTGATGACCTTCTTCGCCCATGCCTACGGCGGCGGCTTCGACATCACCATCGACGTGCCCTCCAACTACCAGTGGCACGGCAAGTTCCCCGTGATGCTCGGCAATTCCTGCTATACGGGCAACATCCACCAGTTCGAGCCCAACAGCGCCAGCGAGCAGTTCGTGCTGCCGGAAAATTCGGGCGCCATCGCCTTCATCGCCTCCATCGACCTCAGCCTCACCAACCGCCTGGCCGCCTTTTCACGCCGGTTCTACACCAGCTTCGGCCAGGTGAACTACGGCAAGGGCGTGGGCAGCCACATGCGCATGGCCGCCATCGACCAGCTTGCCGGGGGATGGGCCCTTCCGGTGAACAGCCAAGGATGGATCGAATCGCTAAACATCGCCGAATCCATGACCCTGCACGGCGACCCTACCGTGGTGATGAACTCGCCCCGCCTGCCCGACCTGGAGGTGACCGCCGATGATATCGCCCTGATCCCCGCGCAGGTGACCGCCGACCTGGATTCCTTCCAGGTGCGCGTGGTCTTCCGCAACATCGGCCGCGGCACCCACCAGTCCTTTTCCGTGGCGCTGGAACGCACCCTGGTGGCCCAGGGCACCACGCTGCCCGCCATCGTGAAGCAGGTAAGCATGAACGCCTGGCAGGACACCGTGTTCTTCAAGCTCCCCGTGACCGTGGGCCAGCAGGGCCTGGGGCTGAACGACCTGCAGGTGCGCCTGGACCTGGACCCCGACCTGATCCCGGAGATCGACGACACGGGCAACAACAAGGTCACCAAGCGCATCACCATCAATGCCGGCGACCTGTTGCCGGTGGAGCCCTACAACTTCGCCATCGTGCCCGATCCCGCG
The DNA here is from genome assembly GCA_018266475.1 of Bacteroidota bacterium. Lineage (GTDB taxonomy): Bacteria > Bacteroidota > Bacteroidia > Flavobacteriales_F > PHOS-HE28 > PHOS-HE28. The sequence goes on along the minus strand of JAFEAI010000254.1, from coordinate 24,320 downwards.
CCGGTGCTGCGCGCCAGCACGGGCAACCCCTTCGCGCCCCTGCGCAACTACATCTTCCAGATAGACACCACCGACCTGTACAACAGCCCGCTGATGCAGCAGCATACGGTAAGCGCACCGGGCGGCGTGGTGCAATGGCAGCCTTCCTCCATCTATGCCATCAACAATGTCCGCGACAGCGTGGTCTTCTTCTGGCGCTGCACGCTGGACAGCCTCGGCCAGGGCGGCCACTACAACTGGCACGAATCCTCCTTCCAGCACATCAACGGCCGCACGGGCTGGGGCCAGGCCCACTTCTTCCAGTTCAAGGATGATGATTACAGCCTGATGAAGCACGTGCGCCCGGAGCGCAAGTTCAAGTTCTTCGGCGGCGACCACCAGATCGGCTGCGAAGTGCAGGGCGGCAGCTACCAGACCTGCTGGTGGACCAAGGACCTTTCCGCCGAGGAGAACGGCGGATGCGGGCCCTATCCCTCCATCAACGTGGCCGTGGTGGACCCCTTCGACTTCTCCACCTGGCTCACGCTGTACGACGGCGTGGGGTACGATTACGGCCAAATGAACAGGAACGGTTCATGCGGCAGGTCCCGCAACGAAAAGAGCTTCGTCTTCTGGTACCTGCATCCGCGGCTGGACACCATGGCCTACATGCTCAACAACCGCATTCCGGACGGCTACTACGTGCTGGTGTACACCTACCTGCGGCTGGACCGCACCGCCATCGCCGCCTCCAATGCCATGGGCGCCCTGGCCGCATTGGGCGCCTCCCACCTGGCCAGCGGCGCCGTGCCCGACAGCGTGCCCTACATCTTCTTCTGCAAAAAGGGTGATCCCTCCTCCGTGCAGGAAGTGTGGGGCAATGCGCACGATGCGCTCATCAACATGACCGCCAGCCTGCACCTGACCAGCCGCAGCGGATCCATGCAGGCCCCGCGCAGCAATGAGGCCCTCCATTGGGAGCAGCTCAGCTGGGACATAAGGCCCGAACAGCCCAACGACAGCACCCGCGTGAAGCTCGCCGGGGTATCGCCGCAAGGCACGGAGCACCCCTTGCTGGACCTTGCCGGATACACCGGCAACGTGGACCTGCAGCCCATGCTCACCGCCCAGCAATACCCGCAATTACGCCTCAAGGGCGCCTTCTGGAACGATACCGCCGACACCCCCCTGCCCGCACAGATCAAGCGCTGGCAGCTCATTGGCACGCCCGCCCCGGAATGCGCCATAGACCCGCCATCGGGCCTGTACGTGCATGTGGACAGCCTCTACCAGGGGCAGGACGCCGCCGTGATGGTGGCCGTGCGCAACATCGGCCAGCAGCCCATGGACAGCCTGCTGATGACCGCATGGATCACCGGCCACAACAACCAGACCCGCCGCATCCACTACAAGCGCAACGCACCCCTGCCCGTGGGCGCCGTGCTGCGCGATACCGTCCGCTTCAGCACCCAGCTCTTCCCGGGGCCCAACGCCCTCACCATCGAGGCCAACCCCATCGACACCCTTACCCAGCTGTATGCACAGCCCGAGCAATTCCACTTCAACAACATCGCGCAGCTGCGCTTCCTTACCCTGCAGGACCGCGAAAACCCCATGCTGGACGTCACCTTCGACGGCATCCACATCCTCAATGGCGACATTGTGAGCGCACAGCCCGAGATACAGGTGACCCTGCACGATGAGAACCGGATCCTGCTGCTGAACGAACCCGGTGACACCGCCCTCTTCAAAGTGTTCCTCACCGACCCGGCGGGCACCTTGCGGCGCGTCTACTTCCGCCAGGGCGCGCAGGAGGTGATGCAGTTTGTGCCCGCCTCGGGGCCGCAAAACGTGAGCAAGGTGTTCTACCGCCCCAATTTCATGCAGGACGGCAAGTACCGCCTTACCGTGCGCGCCAGTGACAAGAGCCGCAACAACAGCGGCGACCGCGACAACAGCGTGGACTTCGAGGTGATCAACAAGCCCACCCTCACCGAGGTGCTCAATTATCCGAACCCCTTCACCACCAGCACCCGCTTCGTGTTCACCCTTACCGGCAGGGAAACGCCCAGCGCCATGCGCATCCAGATCATGACCATCAGCGGGCGCGTGGTGCGCGAGGTGTCCATGGCCGAGCTGGGCCCCATGCACGTGGGGCGCAACGTCACCGAGTTCGCCTGGGACGGCACCGACCAGTTCGGCGACCGCCTGGCGCGCGGCGTGTACCTCTACCGCGTAATGGCCCAATTGCATGGCGAGGACATTGAGCACCGCGACGGCGGCGCGGGCTCCTACTTCACCAAGGGCATGGGCAAGATGTACCTGCTGCGCTAGGCCGTCCTACTTTTCGGGCGCATGCGGAACCGTTCCTTCTACCTGCGCTGTGCCCTGCTCACCGGCGTGCTGCTGGCCTTGGCATGGCCGGCCATAGGTGGATTCACCCCCCTGATCTTCATCGCCTGGGCGCCCCTGCTGTGGGCCGAGGAACGCTATGCGCGAAGCACCAAGGCGGAGCGGCCCCGCAACTTCATGCCCTACGTGATGCTCGCCCTGCTGGTGTGGAACCTGGCCACCACCTGGTGGCTCTTCAACGTCAGCGAACACCTGGCCACGCGGCTGTTCACCCTCATCGGCCCCAATGTGGGCAACGTGCTGGTGATGTCCGTGCCCTGGCTGCTGTTCCGCATCACCCGCAGGGGGTTGGGCGGAACGGCTGCGCGCTGGGCGCTGCCGGTGTACTGGATCGCCTTCGAGCGCTTCCACATGCACTGGGACCTTAGCTGGCCCTGGCTTACCCTGGGGAATGCATTTGCCGGCCACACGCAATGGGTGCAGTGGTACGAGGTCACCGGCCACCTCGGCGGCAGCATCTGGGTGTGGGCCGCCAACCTGCTGGTGCTGCGCACGGCCCTGGCCGTCGGCGCGCCATCGGGGCGGCGCATCACCCGCCCCGCGCTGGCCGCCGCAGCGGTGATCGCCCTGCCGCTGGCCGGCTCCTGGGTGCGCTACGCCACCTTCACCGAGCAGGGCCGCGCCGCACAGGTGGTGCTGGTGCAGCCCAACTTCGACCCGTACAAGGAGAAGTTCGGCGCCATCGACCCCATGGAGCAGCTGGAGCGCATGCTGGCGCAGGCCGCACCCCTGATGGATAGCGCCACCGCACTGGTGGTGATGCCGGAGACGGCCCTCCAGGAGCCCGCCACGCTGGCCGATGAACAAGGCCGGTTGGCCTTCCATGGCCTGTGGGAAAACGACATGGGCGGCAGCCGCAGCCTGGCGCGCATACGCACCTTCCTTGCACCATGGCCCAAGGCGGCCGTGCTCGCGGGCATGTCCTCCGCCCGGCTTTTCCCCGCAGGCGCACAAGTGCCCGTGTCGGCCCGCATGGTGAAGCAGCTTGGCCGCGCCTTTGAACTGTACAACGCCGCGCTGCTGGTGCGCGGCGACGGCAGCTTCGGTTTCTACAACAAATCAAAGCTGGTGCCCGGCGTGGAACTGATGCCCTTTGAGCAGGTGCTGGGGCCCCTGGGCGGCATTGCCCTGGACCTCGGCGGCACCACCGGCAGCTTGGGCACCCAGCAGGAACGCTCCGTGATGTGGTGCGGCACCAACCAGCTGGGCGCCGCCCCCACCATCTGCTACGAAAGCATCTACGGCGACCATGTGGCGGCCCATGTACGAAACGGCGCCAACCTCATCGTGATCATGACCAACGATGGATGGTGGAGCGACTCCCCGGGCTACAAGCAGCACCTGCTCTACGGCAAGTTGCGCGCCGTGGAAACACGCCGGGACGTGGCCAGAAGCGCAAACACGGGCATTTCCTGCTTTATCGACCAGCGCGGCGACATACACCAAGCCACTGCCTGGTGGGTGCCCGCCGCCATAAAGGGCCTGGTGCGCACCCGCGGGGACCTCACCTTCTACGTGCGCCATGGCGACTACATCGGCAAGGGAGCCTATGCCGGCACCTTGCTGCTGCTGCTGGCCGCCGGGGTGGGCGCGGTGGTCCGGAGAAGGCGGTGAGCGCCGCACCGACGGTGATAGTAACCTACCACAGATGCACCCTGCGGCTCATGCTGTTGGTGCTGTTCTGCAGTTGCACCAGGTAGATGCCCGTGGCGATGCCGCGCGACCTGCTCCCTCAAGGTCTCCCGAAGGGGACCTTGCAGGCGGAAAAAAGGAGGGGGGCTTTCTGCGTCAAGGTCTGCTGCGCGAGACCTTGATGGAACTGCTCAAAGAAAAACCTTCGGTTCCTGAATTTCCCCTGACAGTACGGGCAACGGTAAAATGCCGTGCGGGGCACGCATGTCTTGTCCACTACCACAGATGCACCCTGCGGCTCATGCTGTTGGTGCTGTTCTGCAGTTGCACCAGGTAGATGCCCGTGGCGATGCCGCGCTTGGGCACATGCAGGGTGGTGATGCCGGTGCCGATGGCCTGTGCGGCCTGCACGGCCATCACCTTGCCCTGGGCGTCCATCAGGGTGAGGTCGTACACCCCGTCCTGCGTGGAGGAGACGGCCAGGCTCAGGTAGTCGCCCTCGTCCCAGGCGTTCACGATGCTGGTGCCGCCGCCGGTGCCGCAGCCCACGGCAATGGTTGCGCTCACGGTGGAGGTGCCGTTGATGTCGGTTTGCCGCAAGCGATAGTAGGCCAGGGGCAGGGCATCGGCATCCACGAAGCTGTATTCCAGCATGGTGCTGCTGTTGCCTGCGCCGGGCACGGTGCCCACTGCGGCCCAATCCTGGGCGTCGCGGCTGCGCTCAATGGTGAACCACTGGTTGTCCTGCTCGGAGGCGGTGGCCCACTTCAGCATCACGGTGCGGCCTTGGCATTCGCCGCCCCAGGCGGCCAGTTGGATCGGCAGGGGCAGCAGCTTGTTGGAGAGGGTCCAGCTGCGGAAGAAATCCGCCGGGGCGGGGCTTACCGCACCCACGGCATTGCCCGTTTGGGCGCCCAGCACGGCAATGTCATACCATTTGTTCAGCGTGGAATTGAACCGCTGGGCCACCAGGTTTCCGTTCACGGCCGCAAGGGCCGGGGAGTTGCCGCCGTTGATGGCGCTCTCCGCAGGGTCGAAGCCGATGGCGAGCGTAACGGCCGGCTTGGTGGTGTAGGCATATCCGGCCTCGCCGGCATCGATGATCCAGAACCGGTCGATGGCATTGGCTGAGTTGTTAACCGATCCGGTGGGCTGGTCGTGCATGTGGGTTACGTCCGAGGGGCGGTACAGGTCATTGTCCCAGCCGGTGGCCACAGGAGTGTTTATGGCCAGGCTGTTGTAGGTGGAGAAGATGATCGACCCCGCACCGGCGCCGGCCGTGGTCTTGTTCACGCTGAGGGGCATGGCCACCCCGCTGGTGGTGGAGAAGGGAACGTCGAAGGTGCCTACCGTGGCCCCGGTGGCCCAGCGCAGCTTGTTCGTTTCATGCTCGCTCTTGATCACCGGCACGTTGGCCGTGGTAACCAATTGCTGGATGCCGGTGGTGGCGGGGTTGTCGATCACCACGTAGGCACCGGGGCTTGTGGGGCTGAAGACCACCCAAGGGTGGTTGCCCATGGTGGCGGCGGCATTGTTGAACACCAGCCGTGCGGCTTGCCCAAAAGCGAGGGAGGAGCAAAGCAGGCTAAGGAACAGGGGTAGGGTTCTGCCCATGAGGCGGGGGGTATCTGTCGCACTAAGGTAGATGAAAAACCGGTTCCTTGTCACAAGCGCCTCCCTTTTTCGCACATGGGCTTGAAACTGAAAACAGGTCATTGTTGAAAACCAACCGGATCGAAATTCCCTCCGCAGTGCATGGCAAAAAGGGGGAGGGTTGGGGGGCCGGGTAGTTACAAGACGTTGAAAGTGCCGAAGGGTTGCCAGCGGATGCAGTGGAGCGGCCATGGATGCGCAAGACGTGCATGGCCGGCAGGCATCGGTTCCAAACGCCTATCCTTGCGGGGCGCATGGCATCTATCGTCCTTCCGTGGAACGGGTTGTTGAACTGGCAGGCCTTGGGCGCATTCCGGACCGTGCTGGCCCGCAGGAGGGGAGGCGGATGGCTCATCGGCTTGGGCAACCGCCCGGGCATTGCTGCGGAGCCCTGGTGCGGCGGGCGCCCGTGCTTCGGTTATGCCGCGTATGACCTGAAGAACGAATTTGAACGGCTTTCGAGCAGGCATCCGGCCGGGGACGGGTTTGCACGTTCCGCCTGGTGGGAGCCGCAATTCACCGTCCACTTGGCGGAAGGGCGTGCGGAGCTGCACGGTGTACAGCGCGACATGGCGGCTGGAAAGCGTGTGTTGGAAGCCTTCCTCGCAGCCCCCGGCCCAGTGGCGCCGCCTGCGCCTGCCTTGTGGGAGCGCACCACCCCCAAGGCGCGCTACCTGGAACGGGTGGGGCAGCTGCTGGCCCACATCCGGCGGGGCGACATCTATGAGGTGAACTACTGCACCCGGCGCACCGCGCACCTGCCGGGGTTCGATCCCTACCGGGCCTTTGCGCGCCTGCTGGCCCACACCGATGCACCGCATGCCGCGTTGCTGCGCCACGGCGGCCATTTTGCGCTTTGCGCCAGCCCCGAGCGGTTTTTCAGCCTGGCACAAGGGCGCATCACCACCCAGCCCATGAAAGGCACCCGGCCGCGCGGGAAGGATGGGGCTGCGGACCGGGCGCTGGCCGATGAACTGGCCGCGGACCCCAAGGAACGCAGCGAGAACATCATGGCCCTGGACGTGGCCCGCAACGACCTCAGTCGGATCGCCGCGCCCGCCTCGGTGCGGGTGGATGAACTTTGCGCCGTGAAGACCTTCCGCACGGTACACCAAATGATCAGCACGGCTTCCGCCGCCCTGCGCCCGGGCACCACGCCCATGGGCATCCTGCGGGCCACCTTCCCCATGGCCAGCATGACCGGTGCGCCCAAGGTGCGGGCCATGGAGCTGATCGACCAGGCGGAGGACATGCGGCGCGGGCTCTTCAGCGGCACCATCGGCTACTTCCTGCCCGACGGCACGGCCGACCTCAACGTGGTGATCCGCACCATCACCTGGGATGCGGCCACCGGGCAGGCCGCGCTGATCTCCGGCGGCGCCATTACCGCGGCCAGCGACCCGCTGCAGGAATATGAGGAATGCGAGCACAAGGCCCGTTCCGTGCTGAATGCCTTCGGCCATGCTTGCTGAAGTGCGCCGCACCCTCGACCGCGCCGCCATGCTCGGGCCCGGCGAGCCCGCATGGGTGGGCGTAAGCGGGGGCGTGGACAGCATGGTGCTGCTGCATGTCTTGCTGGAGCTGGGCCACCCGTGCCTTGTGGCGCATGTGGACCACGGGTTGCGCGGTGCGGAAAGCGATGCCGACCGGGCCTTCGTGCAGGAACAAGCCGCACGGCTGGGCCTGCCTTTCCGCGTGGTGCGCGTGGACCCGAAAGCCTCGGCACAAGGGATATCCGTGCAGATGGCCGCCCGGGCGTTGCGCTATGCCTGGTTCAGGGAATTGCTGCGCGAAGGGCCGGGCGCCATCGCGCTGGGCCACCACGCCGACGATGCGGTGGAAACGCTGCTGCTGCACCTGCTGCGCGGCACGGGCGCCGATGGATGGGGGGGCGTGCCGGCGGTAACCCGCTTGCCGGAAGGGCGGGTCTGCCGCCCATTGTTGCACGCGGGCCGTGATGAACTCCTGGAATACGCGGCCCTGAAGGGGATCCCGTTCCGGGAAGATGCCAGCAACGAGGACCCGAAATACCTGCGCAACCGGGTGCGGAACGAACTGCTGCCCCTGCTGGAGGCCTTGCGGCCGGGCGCGCGCCGCACCATGCGCAGAAGCGTGAACCTGCTGAATGAACTGGCGGCGGCGGCCAACATGCAGTTGGCGCGTGAGGCGGAAGCCGTGCCGCACGGGGGTGGGGTCCCCTTGGAAATGCTGCGCCGCAGTGAAGCCCCGCAACTGCTCCTGATGCGGCTGCTGAAGGAATACCGGCCCCACCCCGATGTGGTGCGCCAGCTGCTGGATGCCGTGCATGACGGGGCCGTGGGCGCCCGCTTCCCCCTGGGCGACCACTTCATCAGGGTGGGCCGCCATGCGTTGGTCACCGATGCCGGCACCGGTGGCTTTCCTACTTTCCACATTTTGCAGGAACAGGTGCAGGAAGGTGCCGCAGGGCCGTTCCGTTGGCGCACATGCACGCCCGGCGAGGTGGACCTGGCCCAGGGCATGCACACGGCCTGGCTGGACATGGGCGCCCTGCAATTCCCCTTGGTGCTGCGCCCGTGGCAGCATGGCGACCGCATGCGGCCCTTGGGGCTGGCCGGTTCCAAGCGCGTGAGCGACATCCTTATCGACGGCCGGGTGGAAGGCGATGAAAAGGAGGGTGCCTACGTGCTGGTAAGCGGCGGGGTGGTCGTTTGGCTGGCCGGCCACCGCGTTGCCGAGGGGGTTTCCCCCGGGCCGGAAACCAAGGCCGTGCTGCGGCTGGAGCGGTTGCGATCGTGACAGGGATCACGATCCCCGCAGGGATCTGGCTGCGGTTTCTGCCCGGGCAGGGATAGCTTTGGGCCATGCTCCCCGGGATGGCCCTCCGTTCATGCATGCACGCCTTGGCGATGGCCATGGCCCTTGCCGCAATGGGCGGTGAGCCGGTGTCCTGGGCATGCACGCCCGCGCCGGCCGCCGGGGATACGGTGCGCATTGAATTGCGGGCAACGTGCCAGCCGGGATGGCACTTCTATGCGCTGCACCAGTCAAGCAATGAAGGGCCGCTGCCCACGCGGGTCAGCATTCCCGCCGGGCCGGGCTACCGCGTTGCCGGGCCCGTGCATGAACCTGAGCCGGTGGTGGCGGACGATCCCGCCTTCGGCATCAGGGTGAAGTATCACCAAGGAAGCGCCACGCTCCACCAGGACATCATCCGGGAAGGCGGCCAAGGCTTCACTGTCCCCTGCGCCGTGGAGTACATGGCCTGCAACGATAAAACCTGCCTGCCGCCGCGCACCGTGGCGTTCACCCTGGAAATTCCGGCCACCATTCATTGATCATGAGAGCTATTGCGTTCGTCCTCTTTGCATTCATTGCCCTGGCTGCCAGCGCCCAGCCCAACGGCACCCCGGCCGCCCAAGATCCCGTGAAGTGGGCCATTGCCGCAGCGCCGGCAGGCCAGGGCGCGTGGGACATCAGCTTCACCGCCACGGCTGACAAGGGGTGGTACGTCTACTCCCAGCAACATTTCGGCGATGCCGGGCCCATGCCCACCACCTTCGTGTTCGACACCCTGCCCTCCTTCACGCTGGAGGGCAAGGCCACCGAAACCGGCAAGCACATCAAGGAAGGGATCGATCCGGTGTTTGAAATGAAGGTGAAGAAATTCGCCGGGCAGGCGGTCTTCACGCAACGCATCCGCACCACGGAGCCGGATAAGCCGGTTACGGGCCGGTTTGATTTCATGACCTGCAACGATGAGGCGTGCATCTTCCCCGACCCCGTGTACTTCAGCGTGATCCCGGCCACGGGCGCCGCCACCATGTCCGCAATGCCCATCAAGCAGGCGGCGGCAGCGGCACAAGCCGCCGTTGGCGGCAGCGACCAGCAAGGCTTGCTGGAACCGGTGAAATGGTCCATCAGCGCCAAGGACCTCGGCAGCGGAAAATGGCGCGTGGAGCTGAAAGCGGCCATCGACGACCCCTGGGGCATGTACTCGCAGGTGTCCTTCGGTGAAGGCCCCATACCCACGCACATCCGGTTTGATACCACCGGAAGCGCAGTGCCCTTGGGCGAAACCATGGAGGCCGGGCCCAACATGCACGAGGGCATGGACGACCTCTTCGGCATCGTGGTGCGCAAGTTCTACAAGGAGGTCACCTACAGTCACGACCTGCAGGTGCTCGATCCCATGGAGCCCATCAAGGGCACCATCGACTACATGGCCTGCGACAACACGCGCTGCGTGTTTCCGGACCCGCTGCCCTTCAGCATCATCCCCGCCACCGGGGCTGCGGTGATCGGCGGCCAGGACGGCGGCAGCGCCCTGCACGGCGCGGGCTGCGACCTGAAATTGGCCAAGGTGGACCTGGACAAGCCGGTGCTGCGCGGCGATACGGACACCATCGACACGCAGGTGCGCTCCGGCGGATCGCTCTGGAACATCTTCTTCCTGGGGTTCATCGGCGGCCTGGTGGCCCTGCTCACCCCCTGCGTGTTCCCCATGATCCCGCTTACCGTCAGCTTTTTCACCAAGGGCAGCGAGGACAAGGCCAAGGGCTTGCGCAACGCCATCACCTACGGCGCCTTCATCCTGCTGATCTACCTGCTCTTCAGCCTGCCCTTCCACCTGCTGGGGTCGGTAAGCCCGGAGATCTTCAACGAGATCAGCACCAACCCTTGGCTGAACATCTTCTTCTTCGTCATCTTCATCGTGTTCGCCATCTCCTTCTTCGGCTACTTCGAGATCACCCTGCCGGCCAGCTGGGTGAACCGCATGGACAGCAACGCCAGCCGCTTCGGCGGGGCCATCGGCATCTTCTTCATGGCGCTAACCCTGGCGCTGGTCTCCTTCTCCTGCACCGGCCCCATCCTGGGCTCGCTGCTGGCCGGTGCGCTTTCCAGCGACGGTGGCGCGTGGCAGCTCACCGTGGGCATGGGGGCCTTCGGCCTGGCGCTGGCACTGCCCTTCGCGCTCTTCGCCATGTTCCCCGGCTGGCTGAATTCCCTGCCCAAGTCCGGCAGCTGGCTCAACAGCGTGAAGGTGGTGCTGGGCTTCGCCGAAGTGGCGCTGGCCTTCAAGTTCCTCAGCAACGCCGACCTGGTGAAGGGCTGGCGCCTGGTGCCCTACGAGCTCTTCATGGCCGTGTGGGTGCTCTGCGCGGCAGGCATCACCCTGTACATGCTGGGCAAGCTGCGCTTTCCGCACGACAGCCCGCTGCGGAAGATCTCCCCGCTGCGCTGGGGCTTCGCTGCCGTATTCCTGGCCTTCACCATCTACCTGGCCCTGGGCTTCCGCAAGGACGGCACCAACAACACCTTCACCACCATGAAGCTGATGAGCGGCCTGGCGCCACCGGTGGGCTACAGTTGGATCATGCCCAAGGAGTGCCCGTCGGGATTTGATTGCTACCACGACCTTGAGGCCGGCATGGCACAGGCCAAGGCCACGGGCAAGCCGGTGCTGCTGGATTTCACGGGCTATGCCTGCGTGAACTGCCGCAAGATGGAGGAGCACGTGTGGCCCGTGAAGAACGTACACGGCCAGATCGACAAGGAATACGTGCTGATCTCGCTGTACGTGGACGACAAGGCCGAACTGCCCGCAGCTGAGCAGCGCGACTACACCACGTGCAGCGGCAAGCAGAAGCGGCTGGTGACCATCGGCAACAAGTGGAGCACCCTGCAAACGGAAACCTTCATCAACAACAGCCAGCCGTACTATGCCCTGCTGAGTCCCGACGGCGTGCTGCTCACCGATCCCGTGGGCTACACCCCGGATGCGGCGGAGTACGGCGCTTTCCTGCAGCGGGGCCTGCAGGCGATGAAACAGTTGAAGATGCAGGCGGGCAGATAAAGGAGGTGGCGGGTCCCGCACAGCTTCCGCGCTTCCGTGCATGCGCGCATCCGACATTCATGCGCATCTTCGCGGCACCCCCAAGCCATGGACAACCAACAGATCGCCGCCCATTTTGCAGAGGCCGCCAGCGTGCTTGAACAGTTCCGCGCCGGCACGCGGAACCTGGAAGCCGTGCTGCAGGCGGGCAACCTGATGGTGGCCGCCCTGCGCAGCGGCGGCAAGCTGATCAGCTGCGGCAACGGAGGCAGCCTGTGCGACGCCATGCACTTCGCCGAGGAACTCACCGGCAAGTTCCGCAACGACCGTGCGCCCATCGCGGCCATCTGCATCAACGATCCCGGGCACCTTACCTGCGTGGGCAACGACTACGGGTATGAGCAGGTCTTCGCGCGCTTCGTGCAGGCCCATGGCAAGGCCGGCGATGTGCTGCTGGCCATCAGCACCAGCGGCAACAGCCCCAACGTGCTGCGCGCCGCGGAAGCGGCCAGGGAGCGCGGCATGAAGGTGGTGGGCCTCACCGGCAAGGATGGCGGCAAGCTGGCCGCCCTGTGCCATGCGGAGGTGCGGGTGGCGCACACAGGCTATGCCGACCGCGTGCAGGAGGTACACATCAAAGTGGTGCATGCCTGGATCGACCACATCGAACGTGCCCTGGCCTGACCGGCGGCGGGCGTATCTTCCCGGCCCATGATCGTAAAGAACTACGGCTGCGCGGTGTTCGGCGTGGAAGCCACCATCATCACGGTGGAGACCAACATCGTGAAGGGCAACACGTTCTTCATGGTGGGCCTGCCCGACAATGCCGTGAAGGAAAGCCACCAGCGCGTGGGTGCGGCCATCAACAACATCGGCTTCCACATGCCGCGCGGCCGCGAGATCACCATCAACCTGGCGCCCGCCGACATCCGCAAGGAAGGCACCGCCTACGACCTGCCCATCGCGCTGGGCGTGCTGGGCGCCAGCAACCAGATGGACACTGCGCGGTTTGCCGAACTGGTGGTGATGGGGGAGCTTTCCCTGGACGGCGAGGTGCGCCCCATCAAAGGCGCGCTACCCATCGCACTGGAAGCGAAGAAGCAGGGCTTCAAGGGCGTGGTGGTGCCTAAGGCGAACGCGCGTGAAGCGGCCATCGTGCAGGGGCTGGAGGTGTACGGCGTGGACCACCTGGCGCAGGTGGTGGAGTTCATGGACGGGCGCCGTGAAGTGGAACGTGTGCAGGTGGACATCGCCGCGGAGTTCGATGTGCAAAGCCGCAGCTACCCGGTGGACCTCAGCGATGTGAAGGGGCAGGAGAACATCAAGCGCGCCTTCGAGATCGCGGCCGCCGGAGGGCACAACGTGATCCTGATCGGCCCGCCCGGCGCGGGGAAGACCATGATCGCCAAACGGCTGCCCACCATCTTGCCGCCCTTGAACATCGACGAGGCGCTGGAAACCACCAAGATCCACAGCGTGGCCGGCAAGCTGGGCAAGGAGGACGCCCTCCTGAACACGCGCCCTTTCCGCGCGCCGCACCACACCATCAGCGACGTGGCCCTGGTGGGCGGCGGGTCCTATCCGCAGCCGGGCGAGATCAGCATGGCGCACAACGGCGTGCTCTTCCTGGACGAGCTGCCGGAGTTCAAGCGCACGGTGCTGGAAGTGATGCGGCAGCCGTTGGAGGAGCGCGTGGTGACGATCAGCCGGGCGAAGTTCTCGGTGACCTATCCGGCTAGCTTCATGCTGGTGGCCGCCATGAATCCATGCCCGTGCGGGTTCCACAACCACCCGGACCGCGATTGCGTGTGCGCGCCGGGGGTGGTGCAGAAGTACCTCAACAAGATCAGCGGCCCGCTGCTGGACCGCATCGACATCCACATTGAGGTGACCCCGGTGGCCTTCACCGAACTGAGCAGCGAGCGCGAAACGGAAAAGAGCGCCGCCGTGCGGGAGCGCGTGGTGCGCGCACGGAACGTGCAGGAGCAGCGCTATAAGGGCAAGGGCATGCACGCCAACGCGCAGATCACCACCCAGCAGTTGCGCAAGTACTGCCGGATCGACGCCAACGGGCAGGCCCTGCTGCAAAAGGCCATGGAACGCCTCGGCCTCAGCGCCCGTGCTTACGACCGCATCCTGAAGGTGGCGCGCACCATCGCCGACCTGGCCGGCAGCGCGGACATCGGCAACGACCACCTGGCCGAGGCCATCCAGTACCGCAGCCTGGACCGCGAGGGCTGGGCGGCCTGAAGGGTGCGGCGCAAAGGAAGCCCCCTTGTTCAGCGTGTAATTGCCCAGGTTTTCCCGGCACTGTAACCAGGCGCAGGGAAGCCCCGTAATACACCCACGAAATGCGCTCCGCCGTGAATCCCTCCGCCCACTTCCTTGCAGGTGCCCTGTTGCTTTTGGGCCTTTCAGCAACCCCCGCCAGTGCGCAGCGAATTTGGCTGGACGCGGGCATGGTACCCGCACCCAAGGCCAAGGCAGTCCTGTACCTGGAACCCGGTGGGGCGGACGGCACCGGGGGATATAGCGCACAAGTACATAACCTGGACGGCACGGTGCGTGCCATGGGCAGGTACGCCGACGCAAAATACCTGGTTCCGGACGGCCACTTCAAGTTCTTCCACCCCAATGGCAAATTGGAAAGTGAGGGGGAATTTGCAATGGGCCGCAAGGATGGCATCTGGACCCGGAAGGACGAATGGGGAGGGGCGCTGGCCGAGAAGGTATACGATGCCAAGGCCCTGAACAACATTGTGTACACCCTTGCCGCCACCATGCCCCAATACCCGGGCGGGGAAAAGGCGATGGTGCGCTACGTAAGGGAGAAGGCGGGCAGGGCCAATGGTAATGTGATGGCCAGCTTTATCGTGGAGAAGGACGGGCAGGTCACCGATGTGCAGGTGACGGGCGCCGATCCGCAAACGGCCGGGGAGATCGCCACGGCGATCAGCGGCGCACCGCGCTGGGAGGCGGGTGTGCAGGACGGCCAGCCGGTGCGCGTGCAGATGCGCGTGCCGATCAAATAAGAACCACTCGACATACACCTAAGCTTTGCGCCCCGGGAAACCGGGGCGTTGGGCTTTTGTGGGCTGGCCAAGGCCTGCCGGTCAGGATGCGCCGTGGCAGTTCTTGTACTTCTTGCCGCTGCCGCACGGGCATGGGTCGTTGCGGCCCACCTTCTTTTCCACGCGCACGGGTTGCACGGGCGGGCGGGGCGCCTGGGGCGGTGGCGGGGGCATTTGCCGCGCAGCCGCAGCCGCAGGTGCAGGCCGGCCGGCCTGGCGCGGCGCGCCGGATGATGCGCCCCCGGCATACTCGGGCACTTCGGTGCGGCTGGTCTGCATCTGGCGTTCCTCGCGCGTGGCCTTGCGCTCGGGGGCCTGCTGCACCGCCGGGTCCGCCGTGGGCAGGCCCGCGCGCACCAGGAACTCCACCACCTCGTTGCTCACGCGGTCGATCATGCCGTCGAAGAGCTTGAAGGATTCCAGCTTGTAGATCAGCAGCGGGTCCTTCTGCTCGATGCTGGCGTTCTGCACGTCGCGGCGCAGGTCGTCCATCTCGCGCAAGTGCT
Source organism: Bacteroidota bacterium (assembly GCA_018266475.1). Lineage (GTDB taxonomy): Bacteria > Bacteroidota > Bacteroidia > Flavobacteriales_F > PHOS-HE28 > PHOS-HE28. The sequence continues at coordinate 9,252 of JAFEAI010000254.1, read as the reverse complement.
CCTTCCACTCGTTGTCGATGATGGCCAGGGTGATGTACTTCTCCACGCTGTCCACCAGGTCGCGGGCCTCGGTCTTGTAGGCTTTCTCCAGGTTGGTGACCACCTGCATGGTCTTGGTGCCGTTGGTGATCGGCACCACGATGTTTTCATACTGCTTGCCCTGGTTGAGGAACACGTCGCTGATCACGGGCAGTGCTTGAGCGGCCGTTTGCTGGCCCCTGCGCTGGTAGGCTTCGTATGCGGCCTGGAACACCTTGTCGGCCACGTCCGCGGGCTTTCCGTTCTTGAAGGCCTCCTCGTCCATCGGCGTTTCGATGGAAAGGCGGCGGAAGAGCTCCATGCGGAAGCCCTCGAAATCCCCTTCGGGCTGGTATTCCCCGGCGATGTTGGCGGCCACGTCGTGGAACATGTTCAGCACGTCCAGCTTCAGGCGGTCGCCGAAGAGGGCGTTGCGGCGGCGCTTGTAGATCACCTGCCGCTGCTTGTTCATCACGTCGTCATATTCCAGCAGGCGCTTGCGGATGCCGAAGTTGTTTTCCTCCACTTTCTTCTGTGCCCGCTCAATGCTGGCGGTCACCATGCTGTGCTGGATCACTTCGCCCTCCTTGAGGCCCATGCGGTCCATCAGCTTGGCGATGCGCTCGCTGCCGAACATGCGCATCAGGTCGTCCTCCAGGGAGATGTAGAACTGGGAAGAGCCGGGATCGCCTTGGCGGCCGGACCGCCCGCGCAACTGGCGGTCCACCCGGCGGCTTTCGTGCTTTTCGGTGCCTACGATGGCCAGGCCGCCGGCCGCCTTCACGCCTTCCCCCAGCTTGATGTCCGTGCCCCGGCCGGCCATGTTGGTGGCAATGGTCACGGTGCCGGCCTTGCCGGCGTGCGCCACAATGTCCGCCTCGCGCTGGTGCTGCTTGGCATTCAGCACGTCGTGCTTGATGTTGCGCATCTTCAGCATCTTGGACATCAGCTCGCTCACCTCCACGTTGGTGGTGCCCACCAGCACGGGGCGCCCGGCCTCCTGCAGCTTCACCACCTCATCGATCACCGCGTTGTACTTCTCGCGCTTGGTCTTGTACACCAGGTCTTCATGGTCGATCCGCACCACCGGCCGGTTGGTGGGGATCGACATCACGTCCAGCTTGTAGATGTCCCAGAACTCCTGGGCCTCGGTTTCCGCCGTGCCGGTCATGCCGGCCAGCTTGTGGTACATGCGGAAGTAGTTCTGCAGGGTCACCGTGGCATAGGTCTGCGTGGCGGCCTCCACCTTCACGCGCTCCTTGCTCTCAATGGCCTGGTGGAGGCCGTCGCTGTAGCGGCGGCCTTCCATGATGCGGCCCGTCTGCTCGTCCACGATCTTCACCTTGCCCTCCATCACCACGTACTCTACGTCCTTTTCATACAGGGCGTATGCGCGGATCAGCTGGTTCACGGTGTGTACGCGCTCGCTCTTGATGCCGAAGTCGCGCAGCACGGCATCCTTGCGTGCGGCCTTCTCCGCCGGGGCGGCCTGGCTCTTCTCGATCTCGGCCACTGCGCTGCCCACGTCGGTGAGGATGAAGAACTGGGGGTCCTCCACGTCGCCGCTGACCAGGTCCAGCCCCTTTTCGGTCATCTGCACGCTGTGCAGTTTTTCATCAATGGTGAAGAAGAGCTCCTGGTCCACGAAGGGCATTTCCTTTTCCTGGTCCTGCAGGTAGCGGCTTTCGGTCTTTTGCAGCAGCGCCTTTACGCCCGGCTCGCTGAGGAACTTGATGAGCGCATTGTTCTTTGGCAGGCCGCGGTAGCAGCGCAGCAGGGCAAGGCCGGCCTTCTCGGTTTGGTCCTTGGAGGCGCCTTCCTTTAGGTTTTCCTTGGCCTCGGCGAGCAGCTTGGTCACCAATTGGCGCTGTGCGTTGTAGAGGCGCTCCACGCGCGGCTTGTACTCGTCGAACTGCTGGTCGTCGCCCTTGGGCGTGGGGCCGCTGATGATCAGGGGCGTGCGGGCATCGTCGATCAGCACGCTGTCCACTTCGTCAACGATGGCGAAGTGGTGCTTGCGCTGCACCAGGGCGTTTGGCGCGTGGGCCATGTTGTCGCGCAGGTAGTCGAAGCCGAACTCGTTGTTGGTGCCGAAGGTGATGTCGGCGAGGTAGGCTTGGCGGCGTGCGTGCCCGTTGGGTTCATGCTTGTCGATGCAATCCACGCGCATGCCGTGGAATTCGTACAACGGCCCCATCCATTCGCTGTCGCGCTTGGCCAGGTAGTCGTTCACGGTGACCATGTGTACGCCGCGGCCGGGCAGCGCATTGAGGTAGGTGGGCAGGGTGGCCACGAGGGTTTTGCCTTCGCCGGTCATCATTTCGGCGATCTTGCCCTTGTGCAGGGCGATGCCGCCGATGAGCTGCACGTCGTAGTGTACCATGTCCCAGGTGATGGGCGCGCCGGCGGCATCCCAGGTGTTGCTCCAGATGGCTTTGTCGCCTTCAATGCGTATGCTGCCCCGCTTGGCCGCGAGCTCACGGTCCAGTTCACGGGCGGTTACCGTCAGTTCCTTGTTTTCCTTGAAGCGGCGGGCGGTCTCCTTCATCACGGCGAACGCCTCCGGGAGGATCTCCAGGAGCACCTCCTCGATCTGCTTCACCGCCTGTGCCTCCAGCTTGTCGATCTCCTCATAGCGCGTTTCGCGGTCGGCGATGGCCATCTTCAGGTCCGCCTCGATCTCGTTGCGCAATTGGTCGATGCGGGACTGCTCATCGCTGACCTTGTCGGCGATGCGTTGCCTGAAGCCGTCGGTCTTGGCGCGCAGGTCATCATTGCTGATGCCGTTGAGCTTGGCGTATTCCGCCTTTACCACTTCCACAAGGGGCTGCACTTCCTTGAGGTCGCGCGTGGCCTTGTCGCCGAAGACTTTCTTGATGATGGTGCCGAGCATGGAGGGAGGGGCTGGTGCGGGACCGGGGGCCCGCGTTTGTTGGTTGGGCCGGTGAAGGGCCCGGCGCGCAGTGGTGATGCGCGGTTTTTCTTTTCAAGGGATGCAAAGGTAACGGCTATCCGCCCTTGCGGATGCGGAAACCCAAGGCCCCGGTGCCGGACGCTCGCCGGGGCAAAAAGCAAAAAGCCCCGCCATTGCTGGCAGGGCTTTCAAGGGGAGGCAATTGAAGGTCAGTATTCGTCCTCGTTGAAGAAGAAGTCCTCCTTGCTGGGATAATCGGGCCAGATGTCCTCGATGGTTTCGAAGATCTCCTCCTCGTCCTCGATGGCCTGCAGGTTTTCCACCACTTCCAGCGGGGCGCCTGTGCGCATGGCAAAGTCGATCAGCTCATCCTTGGTCGCGGGCCAAGGTGCGTCTTCCAGGTAGGAGGCGAGTTCAAGGGTCCAGTACATGTCGAACGCTTTGGGGCGTTTTTTGAAATTGGCCGCAAATATAACCGGATGCGCCATCCGTTTCCGGAGCGGCTCCAGGGCCGGCTCCAAGGCGGGCCGGGGCACCGCTGGTACCAAGGCCCCCGCATGGTTCAGCTGGTGGCCGACCAGGTGGTTTCGGGGATGTTCAGCCGCCAACCGGTCCACCGGGCAAGCATGAAGAACAGGTCGCTTAGCCGGTTCAGGTAGCGCACCGCGATCTCGGGCACCTCCTCCTCCGCGGCCAGGCGGATGGCCATGCGTTCGGCCCGGCGGCACACCGTGCGGCAAATGTGCGCCTGCGATATGGCGGGATGGCCGCCCGGCAGGATGAAGTGCCGCATCTTGGGCAGGTCGGCATCCATGGCGTCCATGGCGTGCTCCAGCTGTGCCACATCGGCATCCTGCACCTGCGGCACCTTGAACCGCTCCAGGGTGGCGGCATCGCCGCTGGCCAAGGTGGAACCCAGGTCGAAGAGCTTCATCTGTACCGCAGTGAGCAGCTCCGTGCTTTGCCCGGCCAGCAGGTCGCGCAGCATGCCCGTATGGCTGTTCAGTTCGTCAATGGTGCCGTAGGTTTCAATGCGCAGGCTGTCCTTGGGTACGCGCTTGCCGTTCAGCAGTGACGTTTGCCCCTTGTCCCCCGTGCGGGTGTAGATCTTCATGTGTGGTGGTGTTCCGGAAGGTCAATAGCGCAAACGGAAATGCTCTTTCTGTTGTTCGCGGCGCAGGAATACCAACCCGAAGTGGAACAGGTCGATGGTGACCGTTACCCGGGAATGGTCCTTGATCAGCGCCCATGCCTCTTCCATGCCTTCGCTCCAATGGATGTCGTCAAAGATGAAGACCGTGTCGTTATGTGCCTTGGCAAGGCATTGCTCGAAGTAGGCCAGGGTGGGTTCCTTGGCATGGTGGCCGTCGATGTAGGCGAAATCCAGTTGGGAGAGGCCCGATAGCACGCGGGGCAGTTGGTCCTTGAACGCGCCGATGTGCAAGCTGATGTTTCCGGCGCCCAGCTTGCGGAAATTTCCTTGTGCCACAGCACCGATCTGCGGGCAGCCTTCCACGGTGTGCAACCGTGCTTCAGGCACCGCCCTGGAGAGGTGCAGCGCGGTGATTCCTAAGCTGGTGCCCAGCTCCAGCATGGTGCGGGGCCGGAAATACCGGGCGATGCGTGCCAGTTGCTCCGCTTGCCTGCGCGGTTTCAGTGCGGTGCGTGCAATGTCCCGGATGCGGCGTTGCGTGGAAGAGGCAGTGCGTGAACCTGCGCCCAGGTCGGTGACGGACACCAGGTCCATGTTGGCCAGCAGTGCGTTCCGAAGGTGCTCGATATCGGCGGTTTCCTTCGGCGGGGTGGTGGTGCGAAGCGCGTTGTCCACCAAGCTGTACACGAATGGTGAATGCACAGCATGGCGGCTGCCCGCTTGCAGCAGGTGCTTCAGGAAGCTGCGGGCCGGATGGGGAAGAAGCGCCATTTGCACGGCGAAAGTACCCGCGTTGTCCGTGTCCGCGGCTGCCGTGCGGCGCAGGTCAACGCGCGGATCAATGGAAGGCCAAATGGAAGTTCGCGGCCCGCAGGAGGTGCGCAAGCCGCGTGGAGGTCAACCGATCACCACGGCACCGGGGTACTTCTGTTTCCAGAAGTCCAAGGCTTTCTTGCTCGCGAGGGTGATTACCGTGCGGGCATCGAGGCGTACTTTGAAAGTGGTAACCCCTTCACGCACCGGTTGGGTGAGGATGGGCTGGTGTTTTTTGCGGGGCATGCTCGTGATCGTGCAGTTCGTTGGTTGTTGAAGAGGCCCTTCCCGGGGGAGTGGGAGGCATCATGGCCATGCAACGGGAATTGGCGGTGCATAGTTTGTGGAATTCACCTTTCCGCCAACCGATTAACATTCGTTAACCGCCAATTTCGGCCCCAAGGGACCTTCTCGTGCGTCACGCCAGCATGCCCATAAGGCGGTGGCGCGCCTGGTGGATCCGGCTTTTCACCGTACCCACGGGAATGGCCAGTTGCGCGGCGATCTCGTGGTACTTGTAACCCTTGTGGTGCATTTCAAAGGGTTTGCGGAAGATCTCGTCCAAATGCCCCAACGCACCGTTGATCTCGCCCATCCGCACATTGGCCTCGGCTGTGGCCGGGGTTTCCACGAGGCTTGCCCGCCTGCGCACTTGTTCCACGTGGTCCATCACCTTCCCGGTGCGCTTGCTGCGGCGGTGGGCATTGATGAACGTATTCTTCATGATCGTGTACACCCACGCCTTGAAGTCCGTGTTCTCGCGGAATTTGTCACTGTACGTGAGCGCCCTGAGCATGCTTTCCTGCAAGAGGTCTGAGGCATCGTCGCGGTCATGCGTCAGGCTCAGGGCAAAATAGAACAGCGGGTTGCGGAGGTTGACCAACTGGGTTGAGAATTCCATTCTGGACATCGGATGTGGATTTTCACCCGGTGCCGCAAAGCCCGTTCCGGCCACGCCCGCAGCGTGGCCGGGAAATGCACATTCCCTTTTGGCTCAATGCGTTCCGGCCGTTGCACGCAATTTCCGCCATGTGTGCCATGCCACGGCGATCAGGAGAATATTCCCCGATCCGAGAACACCCCACCCCAAGAGCCGGTTTTCCAGGTCCACGCCCCACAGATCGGTGCTGCGGGTGCCGTATAGCAGCATGGCGAACAGAAAGCCGGCAAGTACCAGCGGCTGGCGGCGGATGAACAGGCTGGCCAGGATGAGCATCACCAGGGGAAGGGCGAACATGAAGTGCTGCTGGTCGGTGACCACCAGGTTGGGCACCATGGCCATGGCGAGCCAAAGCTCAACGCTGCGGTCCATGGCCTCCCGGGCCGCATTCTCCCCAACTCGCTTGTTGTACAGGGACAGCCAGGCCAGCAGCGCGCCGGCAAGCAGGATGAAGCCGATGTCCACCGCGGTTGACGGGCCCAAGCCCGTGCAGGTGTGGAGCATGCTTCCCAGCTTGTCCGGGCTGAACATCACCCGGGTGTGGTAGCGCATGGAGGTCAGCCAATCCAGGGTCAACGCCAGCCCGGTGCCGGGGCCTTGGGCCAGCCAAGGCAGCACCACGCCGGCCGCCATGGTGGCGCCAGCTGTGCGCAGCACCCGCCACTCCTTCCTGATCACCAGTGGAACGAGCATCAACAGGAGGTAGGGCTTTATCAGCCACACCAATCCCCACAGGATGCCTGCGGCCTTTCGTTGCCCGGCGATCAGGCGGTCGGTGCCCAGCACCGCCAGCAGGATCAATCCCATGTTGATGTTGCCCAAGTGCAGCTCGCGCACCAGCAGCACGGCTATGCACAGCAGTCCGAGCAAGGCGCGCAGGCCCGCTTTTGGCGGTGCAGGCAGGAAGCGTGCGAGGTTGTGCTCGATCACCGGAAAACAGGCGGCGGCAAGCACACCGGTGAGCAGGCAATGGATGGCTCCGGCAATACTGAAGGGCAGCCAGGTGTACGGCAGGAAGAAATACAGCACGACAGGCGCGTACTTGTAGAGGCCCGTGTCCTCGCCGAAGACTTCATTGTACACGGGCAGGCCGTGGCGAAGATTGTCTGCGGCGTTGTAATACACCCTGAAATCGCTCAGCCAAAAGCGGCCGTTGATATGGTCCAGCACCAAGCTGGCCACGGCCAGTAGCAGTACAAGGGCGAAAAATGCGCGGAAGGGGCGAAGGAGCTGCATGGAGCGGCGCAAAGGTCTGCAACATGCGCCGGTCCGGCATGGTGTGGATTCAATCCGCTCCGCCGGGACGGGAGGTGTACAGCAAGGCGTCCGCGCCCTGTGAGGAGGCGCGGGGGAGGAACCCCTCCCGGAGCTGCCGCTTGGTGTCGGCCAGGCAGCTGTCCGTGGGCGCAGCCTGCATTTTCCAGGTGAGCGCCGCATTGATGGCGGTACCCGTGGCGGCCCGGTAGGCGGCGATATGCACGCAGGGGCTGTTGCTTGTGGCAAAGTTGCCAACCGGCCCGTACGGCAACATGCCGGAGTTCCATTGCACCGGGTTGAAGGGGGCCAACGCGGTGAAGTGGTCCAGGACGATCACACGTTCATTGGCAGTGCCCAGGTAGTTCGAGAGGTTGCTGTGCATCCAGTTGCCGGAGTAGTTCAGGGGCAGCAGCACGGTTTGGTCGGGGATGGCAGCGCGGACCTCCAGCAGTTCATCGCACTCCCGGCCCAGGCCCCTGGCAGCCTCCACTTGCAGGCAGGTATGGTAGAGGCCAAACGGCAGCATTATGGCCAGGGTGGCCGCCAATGCGGGATCCGGCAGCTTGGAAATGGATACGGAGCAGGCAAGGAAGAGCATGGCGAACAGGAGGAAGCGCGGTGAAACGTTGCTTCCGCCAGCCACGGTGTCGGGCAGCATGAAGTAGGCGGCAAAGCAGGCCAGGCTGAGCAATGGCCAGAAATCCGGCATGCCCGGTCGGCGGGCGGTGCTCCGCAACCCGCTCACCAGGGCGGCCGCACCTGCCAGCAGCAGCACCAAGGCGAGCACCGTGCAGGTTCGTTCCTCGCCTTCCAGCCCGAGTGCATTCCACGCCCGCCCGGTGAGCAGCCAGTGCCAAAGCTGCGGCTGGCCTGCTTGTGCGGTGGGCGGACCCTGGCGTGCATGGGCCAGGCCGTAGCCCAGGGTGAGCAGCAAGGGGAGGGCCAGTGCCGCAAACAGCTGGGGCAGCAGCTTCCCCGCCTTGTACCAAGTAGTTGTAAATGCGCACCAGCAAGCCATGGCGAGCACCATTCCAGCAGTCGCCAAAAAGGTGAAGAGGTGGGTGAAGTACAGGAGCAGGAAAAGCATGGCCAGCAGGGCGGTGCGCATGCGACCGGCAAGGATGCCCTGCCACGCTGCGGCCAGGGTGGCGAGCATGAGCGGAAGGCTCAAGCTGAAATTGAGGAAGCCCATGCCTGTGGCATAGTGCAGCAGAAAGGGGAAGACCAGCCATGAGGCCCATGGCCGCTTGGGCGAAAGGAGCAGGATGAGGTGGCGGAAGGCCCATGCCAGGCCCAGCACGGCCAGGCTCCAGGTGGTCTTCTCCACCAACCAGGCGGGCAGCACCGCCAGCAAGGCGGCCATTACCGCATGCCCTGTCCAATAGGGTTCGGGGTAGGTGGAGAGGTGGAAGAACCGGCCGATGAAGGCATCGCCTTGCACTAAGCCCAGCACCAAGCGTGCGCTGTAAAGGTGCGCCGGGCCGTCAAGGGTAACGAACCAGCGGCTGCTCCACACCGGAAGCAGGTGCAGCAAAGCCAACAGGCGGAACAGCCAGGGTTCGGCCCGCGCCCATGCCGCCTTCGTGGTGCCCATGGTACAAAGGAAGCAGGGACAGGGCCGGGAGCGGGCCTGATGCCGGGAAAAATTATGGGCCGGATCACCCCGTCCGTGTATATTCGCGCCCCGTTTGGGAGCATAGCTCAGCTGGTTCAGAGCATCTGCCTTACAAGCAGAGGGTCGCTGGTTCGAATCCGGCTGCTCCCACCCGAAGGGGCCGCATCCGGCGGCATTGGCATCTTGGGATGTTAGCTCAGTTGGTTCAGAGCGCATGCTTCACACGCATGAGGTCACTGGTTCGAATCCAGTACGTCCCACTCCCTACGGCAGCAAGCCCTTCAGCGAAAGTTGAGGGGCTTGTTTTTTAGGGCCAGTTTCAACAAGGTGTAAACTTTTCGCGATTTGAGCATGAAGGCCGAGGTGGGATGAAGCCGCCGGGTGCCACCCTACGCCCTCTCGAAGATATGCCCCAACCCCCGAAGCTCTTCCAGCACGAACTCCACAACAAGGGGGGCCAGTAGGTGACGGACGTTATCCGGTGGTAAGGCTTCCAACTCCCTGCCCATCTTCAGCAGGGCGGCGCATAACTGCCAACGCTT
>JAFEAI010000253.1 GCA_018266475.1 Bacteroidota bacterium | reverse complement strand
CGGCATTATCCCGGCCCTACGCGTGAGCGTAGGGCCGGGATACCAAATGCGCGATCGCCAGGGCTGAAGGCCCGGCCTCATCGCCAGGTGCGGTAAGGTCGGGCCTACAGCCCTCCCCGATGACAAGGCGCATCGCTGCCCAACGCGCAAGCGTTGGGCAGCGATGCGGTCGCGCCTTCAGCGCTCATCAGGGCCTTTCCTAGCAAGACAAGAAGACCCGATAGCCCTGGAGCGTGCAGGTAATTATGGCGCAGGGCCGACCTTTGCCGCATGAGGGTGGTGGTGGTCGGCGGAGGTGCCGCAGGATTTTTTGCCGCGCTGGCCGTGAAGGAGCATCACCGCGGTGCGGAAGTGGTGCTGCTTGAAAAAAGCGACAAGCTGCTGGCCAAGGTGCACATCAGCGGCGGCGGGCGGTGCAACGTGACCCACCGGCAGAACAACATCCGCAAGCTGGCCGCAAACTACCCGGGCGGCGAGCATTTTCTCCGCGAGGCGTTCCAGGAATTTTGCGTGAAGGATACTGTGGCGTGGTTCGCCCGCCACGGCGTGGAGCTGAAAACGGAGGAGGACGGGCGCATGTTCCCGGTAACGGACAGCTCGGAAACGATCGTGCGCTGCTTGGTGGATGAGGCTGCGCGCCGCGGGGTGGCCATCATGCGGCACGCGGCGGTGCAAACCGTGGTGTTGGCCCCAGGCGGCACGTTCCAAGTACAGGTGCCCGGTGGCGTGCTCTTTGCTGCAGACCGCATGGTCGTGGCTACCGGCGGGCATCCCAAAGCGGAAGGTTATGCCTGGTTGGAGGAGCTCGGCCATGCCATCGTGCCACCGGTCCCTTCGTTGTTCACCTTCAACATGCCGGGAGAACCCGTGCGGGCCTTGATGGGCGTGGTGGCCGACACCGTGCGGGTGCGCATTCCGGGCACCGGCATGGAGAGCGCGGGGCCGCTGTTGGTCACCCACTGGGGCATGAGCGGCCCGGCGATCCTGAGGCTTAGCGCCTTTGGGGCGCGCATTGTGCATGCACGGGACTATCGCTTTACCCTGCAACTGCATTGGCTTGGCGGGGCGGGGGAGGAGGAGGTGCTCGGGCGCATGGCTTCGGAGGACCATCACCGAAAGCAGGCGCGCAATGCAAACCCCTTCACGCTTCCGCAGCGCCTTTGGGAATTCCTGCTGGCCAAAGCGGGCATCCCGTTGGAAAAGACATGGAGGGATGTGGGCAGGAAGGACCGCAACAGGCTGGTGAACCTGCTTACAAACGACCAGTACGCAGTGGCCGGCAAAACCACCTTCAAGGAGGAATTCGTTACCGCCGGCGGCGTGGCCTTGGATGAGGTGGACCCCAGGACCATGCAAAGCCGCATGGTGCCCGGTCTCTATTTCGCGGGCGAGGTGCTGGATATCGACGGTATCACCGGCGGATTCAACTTCCAGGCCGCCTGGACCACCGGCGCCATTGCCGGGCGGCTGCGCTGACCGCGCGGAAAGAAAAAGCCCCCGGCAATCGCCGGGGGCTTGCTTCAAGGCCTGCTTGGATCAGAACACCACCTTCTGGCGGCGGATCCGCGTGCGGTACTTCTTGTTGCTGGAGCGGTACTTGTAGATCTTGTAGTGCAACTGCGCCTTCAGGAACAAATAGCCGTCGTTGTGCTCCGGATAGCCGCGTTGCTGGCCCGTGTTGGTCTGCCCGGGTATTTTGCCCAAACTGGGGTCCGAGAGGTAGGCGGCCTCGGGCCCGTAGTGCTCCTCAATGATCTTCTTGTCATAGTAGGAGCCGCTCACGTCATCGATGTAGTCCGTGAAGGTCTTGGTGTACTGCAGCTCCAGGCCGATGGTCATGGTCTTGTTCAGCGCACGGCGCAGGCCTATGCCCATGGGGATGCAGATCTGCGTGAGCTCGTACTCCGGCGGCCCGCCCGGCAGCCCCTGCCCTTCGGTATGCAAGGGCTTCAGGTCCACCCACGTACCTTGGAACTGCGTCTGCGGGTTAAAGTGGAAGCCGCCGATGCCGGCGAACACGTACAGGCCGGTGCGGGTGGGGGCCATGCCCTTTACGCCGCGCAGGTCGTACACGTGGCCCAGCTCCTCCTGGAACGGCTGGAACTCAAGGCACAATTGCCCTTCCAGCAACACGGAGCGGAAGCTCAAGTTGCGGTTTTCGCGGAACTCCTCCTTGGTGAGGTTGTCATTGCCGGCGAGCACACCATAGGTGCCCGCAGCGCGTACGGCCAACCGCTGGGCCAGGTAATACCGGTATCCGAAGCTCAGGGCCGGCTTGGTCTGGCTTATTTCCAAGTCCCAAATGAACGGGGATCCGATCTGGTTGCGCCCGCCCAGCTCCCCCAGGAAGTTGGACACACCGATGCCCACGCTGATCTCCTTGCGGTGCGTCTTCCAATACTGGGAATCGCGGAAGTACTGGGCGCTGGCACCGGATGGCATGGCCATGGCGGCCAGCAGGGCCAAAAGAGGGAGGTAGTGTTGGGGGCGCACTTCCTGAAAGATCTGGTCAAATATAGATGAAGGCCGATACCCGCATCCAGCGGCAGGATCATTATTTTAACGCAGGGTGGTCGAAACGGTTGCCTGCAAGGGGCTTTCCAAGGCCGGAAAAGACCGCCCATGCGGCCACAATGCCGGCACAAACGGACACGTTCAGCGAGTGCTTGGTGCCGCCCTGGGGCACTACCACCGCACCGTCGCACATGGCCACCACCTCCTCAGAAACGCCGTGCAGCTCGTTGCCCATTACCAGCGCAATGCCTTGGCCCACAGGTGGGTGCCACGCAGTGATCGGCACCGCGTGCAGGGTTTGCTCCACCGCCCATACCTGCCAGCCTTGCGCTTTCAGGGCGCGCACGGCCTCCACTGCACTGGCGTGGTGCGCCCAGGGCACCGACAGCGTGGCGCCCAGCGCCGTCTTTTCGATCTCGCGGTGCGGCGGCAGCGGCGTGAAACCGCACAGGTCCATCCCCTCCATGGCAAAGGCATCGGCCGTGCGGAACATGCTGCCCGTGTTGTGGCGGCTGCGCACATCGTCCAGCACAAAGCGCAACCGGTGCTTGGCCATGGCCTTGTATGCCGCCGCGTCCACCCGGTGCAGTTCGTCCATCGTCAGCTTGCGGTCGGGTACGGCCATGGGGGATCGTTGATAAAAGGAAGGGCAAAGGACGGAAAAGCGGCGGTACCTTTCGGGCTGCCCGCAAATAGGGCATGCGCACATGTCCTCCACCGCAACCGCCCCCGCCGAAACACCCCTGATGAAGCAGTACATGCGCATCAAGGGCCAGTACCCGGACGCGCTGCTGCTCTTCCGCGTCGGCGATTTCTATGAAACGTTCATGCAGGACGCCGTTACGGCAGCGGCCGTGCTGGGCATCACCCTCACCAAGCGCAATAACGGTTCCAGCGATATCGAACTGGCCGGATTTCCCCACCACGCGCTGGACAACTACCTGCCCAAGCTGGTGCGCGCCGGGCACCGCGTGGCCGTGTGCGACCAGCTGGAAGATCCCAAGCTGGCCAAGGGCGTGGTAAAGCGCGGCGTTACCGAGGTGGCCACACCGGGCGTCACCTTCGCCGAGGGCGTGGTGGATGGCCGCCGCAACAACTGGCTGGCCGCCCTCTGCGGCGAGGGCGAGCGTTTCGGGGCCGCCTTCCTGGACATCACCACCGGGGAGTTCCTGGCCGGGGAAGGCGACCGCGCAACCATGGCCAAGGCCTTGGACAGCCACAGCCCCAGCGAGCTGCTCTTTTCCAAGGGGGCCAAGCAGGATTTTATCGCTGAAGAAGCCGCCGCGTACAATGGCTTCGGACTGGAACCCTGGGCCTTCACCGATGATTTTGCGCAGGAGCGCCTCCAGCGGCAGTTCGGCACGGCCAGCCTCAAGGGCTTCGGCATCGAGGAGCTTACCCTGGCCCGCCGCGCCGCCGGTGCCGTGCTGCACTACCTCGGCGAAACCCGCCATGAGCGGATAGGGCACATCAACCGAATCGCCAGGCTGGCCACCGAAGGGCAGCTGTGGCTGGACCGCTTTACCGTGCGCAACCTGGAGCTGGTGGCCCCGGTAAATGAGGGCGGCCGTACCCTGCTGGCGGCCATGGACCGCTGCGAAACGCCCATGGGCGCGCGCCTGCTGCGGCGCTGGCTGCTGGCACCGCTGGTGGATCCCGCAGCCATCGGCCATCGGCTGGACCAAGTGGAGGCCCTGCTGCGGAATGCCGCGCTGCGCGAGGGCCTGCAACCCGGCCTCCGCGCCGTGGGCGACCTGGAACGCCTTTCCGCCAAGGCCGCCACCGGCCGCATCAACCCCCGCGAATTGCTGCAACTGGCCACCGCCCTCCGCGCTGCGGAACGGACCCGCCGCATGCTGCTGCAGGCGGAAGGCATCCTGGCGCAAACGGCGGAAGGCTGGCTGGTGCCCCTGCACGTGGCCGCGCACATAGAGGAAAGCATCGAACCGGAGGCCCCGGTGAACGTGCAGAAGGGCGGCGTGCTCAACCGCGGCGTCAATGCCGACCTTGATGAGCTGCGGCACATCACCACGCACGCCAAGGACCTCCTGCTGGAGGTGCAGCGCCGGGAGGCCGAAAACACCGGGATCTCCTCCCTGAAGGTGGGCTTCAACAATGTGTTCGGCTATTACCTGGAGGTGCGCCACACCCACCGCGACAAGGTGCCTGCCGATTGGGTGCGCAAGCAGACCCTCACCGGCGCCGAGCGCTACATCACCGATGAGCTCAAGGCCCTGGAGGAGCGCATCCTCAGCGCCGAGGAGCGCATCCTGGTGCTGGAGGGCGAGCTGTACGAGGCCGTGGTGCAGGAGGTGTGCGGCCACATCGGCGCCCTGCAGGCCGTGGCTGCCGATGTGGCGCGGCTGGACGTGCTCCGGGGCTTTGCCCTGAACGCCGCCGCATGGGGCTATGCACGCCCGGAGGTGAACGGGGGCGCGGTGCTGCACATTCGCGAGGGGCGCCACCCGGTGATCGAGCAGCAGCTACCGCCGGGGGAATCCTATGTGGCAAACGACCTTGTCCTGGACCCGGGGAACGCCCAGCTGCTGGTGATCACCGGACCCAACATGAGCGGAAAGTCGGCGCTGCTCCGCCAAACCGCGCTTATCGTGCTCATGGCCCAAACAGGCAGCTTCGTGCCCGCCCGCGAAGCCGCCATCGGCCTGGTGGACCGCGTGTTCACCCGCGTGGGAGCCAGTGACAACCTCAGCACCGGCGAAAGCACCTTCATGGTGGAGATGAACGAAACGGCCAGCATCCTCAACAACCTCAGCGCGCGCAGCCTGCTGCTGATGGACGAGATCGGCCGCGGTACAAGCACCTACGACGGCATCTCCATCGCCTGGTCCATCGCCGAATACCTGCACGAGCACCCGATGCGGCCAAAAACGCTCTTTGCCACCCACTACCATGAGCTGAACGCCATGGCCGACACCTTCCCGCGCATCCGCAATGCCAATGTGGCCGTGCGCGAAGCGGACGGGCAGGTGCATTTCCTGCGGAAGCTGGTGCCCGGCGGCAGCGACCGCAGCTTCGGCATCCACGTGGCGCGCATGGCGGGCATGCCCCGCCAAGTGGTGGAACGGGCCCAGCTGGTGCTCCACCACCTGGAGCAGGCCCATGCCGGAAACCTCGGCGAAGAGGCCCCGCCGGAAGCCGTGGCGCCAAGCGTGGCCCCTGCTCCCGTGGCAGGGCTGGGCCGCGAGGCGCAGCTCAGCTTCTTCCAGCTGGACGATCCCGCGTTGGAGGCCATCCGGCACGAATTGCAGGAGGTGGACATCAACAACCTCACTCCCGTGGAGGCTCTGATGAAGCTCAGTGAGATCAAGCGCATGGCCGGGGCGCAAAAGGCCAGGCTGCGCAAGGCCTGATCGCCACCTGCGTGGCGCCGCACCACATTTCAACCCCATCCTGTTGCACCGATCCAAACCTCCGCTATATTTGCGCCCCCCAAGCGAGAGTAGCTCAGTTGGTAGAGCACGACCTTGCCAAGGTCGGGGTCGCGGGTTCGAGTCCCGTTTCTCGCTCCGAAATGCCTCCCCTGCGGGAGGCATTTTTTATTGGCGCACGGCTTCCATCAAGATGTCGCGGAACCCATCAAGGCCTTGCGAAGCAGGCCCCGGTGCGGAACGGAAAGCCGCCCGCACCATCTTTGCCCCGTGAGCGTCCTCCGCAAACTTGCCGGCCAAACGGCCATCTACGGGGTGAGCAGCATTGTGGCGCGCTTCCTCAACTACCTGCTTACGCCGCTCTACACCAGCCGGGGGGTGTTTGCACCGGCGGCCTTCGGGGTGGTCACCGCCCTGTATGCATGGACGGCCTTCCTGAACGTGGTGCTCACCTACGGCATGGAGACCACTTACTTCCGCTTTGCCAATAAGCATGAAGGCGGCCACGGCCGCGTTTATGCCACCATCGCCTGGCTGCTGGCAGCCACCAGTGCGCTGTTCATCGCGCTGGGGCTGCTGTTCGCACAGGCCATCGCCAATGGCATCAGTTATCCGGAACATGCCTTCTCGGTGCGCATGCTCATTGCCATCATTGGCCTGGAGGCCGCCTGTGCCGTGCCCATGGCCAGCCTGAGGCTGAAGGAACGCCCCTGGAAATTCGCCGCCATCAATGTGCTTAGCGTGGTGGTGAACGTGGCCCTCAACCTGTTCATCTTTCTCTACTGCAAGCCCCGCTACGATGCCGGTGCAGCCAACGCCCTCATCAGCGCCGTGTACGTTCCGGCCTTGGGCGTGGGCTATGTGTTCCTGATCAACCTCATCAGTACCGGGGTGAAGTTCCTGCTGTTGCTGCCCGAGTGGCCCAAGCCCCGCTTCGGCGCCCTGGAAGGGTTCGATGCCAAATTGCTGCGCCCCATGCTGGCCTTCGGGCTGCCCCTGCTGGTGGCCGGGCTGGCCGGCATGACCAATGAAACCGCCGACCGCGTGCTGATGAAGCACCTGCTGCCCGCCGATGCGGCGGATGCGCAGATCGGCATCTACGGCGCTTCCTACAAACTGGCCATCCTCATCACCCTCTTCATCCAGGCGTTCCGCTTTGCGGCCGAGCCGTTCTTCTTCAGCCATGCCAAGGAGAAGGATAGCGCGGAAACGTTCGCCCGGATCATGAACGTGTTCGTGGCCGTGTGCATGGCCGCGTTCCTGCTGGTGATGCTTTTCCTGGACCTGTTCAAGTGGTTTATTCCCAATCCGGCCTATTGGCCCGGCCTGGTGGTGGTGCCCATCCTGATGATGGCCAACGTGTTCCTGGGCATCTACTACAACCAGAGCGTGTGGTACAAGCTG
Source organism: Bacteroidota bacterium (assembly GCA_018266475.1). Lineage (GTDB taxonomy): Bacteria > Bacteroidota > Bacteroidia > Flavobacteriales_F > PHOS-HE28 > PHOS-HE28. The sequence goes on along the minus strand of JAFEAI010000253.1, from coordinate 36,907 downwards.
AGCGACCGCACTCGCGCCGGCGGCACCATCGCCATCATCGGGGCGGTGATCACCCTGGTGCTGTTGTTCTGGTGGATCCCCTTGTTCGGCTACCTCGGCGCAGCCTGGTCCACGTTCATCTGCTATGCCGCCATGGCCGTGATCAGCTACCTCTGGGGGCAAAAGCATTATCCGATCCCCTACAACGTGGGGCGCGTGCTGGGCTACATGGCGGCGGGCGTTTTCCTGTGGTGGGGAAGTACGCGGTTGCACCTGGAAGGCCCTGCGAAGCATGTGCTGGCCGCCGTGTTGTTGCTGGGTTTCATCCTGGCGGCGTGGCGGCTGGAAAGGCAGCGGCCCGCCAGCACGCCCAACCGGTGACCGGGCTGCGGATGGCTGGCAGCTTTGGACCCTGCCACCTTCAACGCCGGAGGATGGCAGCCGGCGAACAAGCAGGGCTGCGGATGTGTTTGCGAGTGTGCCTGCCCTGCCGCTGACGGGCGTTCAATACCTTCACCGCCATGATCAGGACATTCTACATAGGCAGTTTCGCTATCCTCCTGCTGGTCGCACTCATCGGTTGGTTCCATCCCGGGTTCCTGTGGGCCTATGCCGTGGTGGGCCCCTTGTTCCTGCTGGGCGTATGGAATACCGTGCAGCCGCAGCACATCATTCTGCGCAACTTCCCGGTGCTGGGCTATTTCCGCTATGCCTTCGAGTTCATCTCCCCGGAGATCCAGCAATACTTCATTGAGCGCAACACCGATGGCCGCCCGTTCAGCCGCGAACACCGGTCCCTGGTGTACCAACGCGCCAAGAACGTGATGGACACCATCCCCTTCGGCACCCAGCTCCACATCAACGCTTCCAACTACGAAGGGATCCGCCATACCATCTACCCCAAGGAGGTGCCTGCCGATCCGCCGCTGGTGAAGATCGGCGGTGCGCTCTGCAAGAAGCCCTACATGGCCTCGCTGCTGAACATCTCGGCCATGAGCTTCGGGGCGCTGAGCGACCGCGCGGTGCTGGCGCTGAACACCGGCGCGCGCAAGGGCGGATTCTACCACAACACCGGCGAAGGCGGCCTCAGCCCCCACCACCTGCAGCCGGGCGGCGACCTGGTGTGGCAGATCGGTACCGGCTACTTCGGCTGCCGCGACAAACACGGCGATTTTGATCCCGCGCTGTTCCGCACCAAGGTGACCCAGCACCATCAGGTGCGCATGGTGGAGATCAAGATCTCACAAGGCGCCAAGCCCGGCCACGGTGGCGTGCTGCCGGCGGTGAAGAACACGCCGGAGATCGCGCGCATCCGCCACATCGAACCGCACACCACGGTGCTGTCGCCACCGGGCCACAGCTCCTTCAGCGATGCCGCCGGACTGTTGCGCTTTGTGGGCCAGCTGCGCGAGCTCAGCGGCGGATTGCCCATCGGATTCAAACTGTGCATTGGCCGCACGGAGGAATTCACCGAGATCTGCGAGAAAATGGTGGAGACCGGCATGCGCCCGGATTTTATCACCGTGGACGGGGCCGAGGGCGGAACGGGCGCATCCCCGGTGGAGTTCACCGACAGTGTGGGCATGCCCATTGAGCCGGCCCTGATGTTCGTGCGGCGCACCCTGGAGCGCTTCGGCCTGCACGGGGAGATCAAGATCATCGCCAGCGGCAAGGTGATCACTGCGGCAAACTTGATGAAGATGCTGGCCATGGGCGCCGACCTGTGCAACAGCGCGCGAGGCTTCATGTTTTCCTTGGGCTGCATCCAGGCGCTGCGCTGCAACACCAATACCTGCCCTACCGGCATCACCACGCATGACCGCGGCCTGGTGCGCGGCATCGTGGTGGCCGACAAGGGCGAGCGCGTGTTCAATTTCCACCGCAATACGCTGCTTACGCTGATGGAACTGATGGCCGCCTGCGGCCTGGACCGCGTGGAGGACCTGAACATGGGCCACTTCATGCGCGGTGATGAGTTCATCAAGCTGGCCGACCGCTATTTCCCCGATGTGCTGGGCGATGTGATGCATGCCTCGCCGGGCGGTACGCGGTGATCGGTGCGCGCACGTTCACCTGAACCGGGCAAGGTCCACTTCGGGATCAAGGGGGTGCCCGGCCATAAGATGGTCCAGCAGGTGCCCTGCGCACCAGGGCGCCTGCATCACGCCGCGTGCGCCCAGCCCGTTGATCATGGCCTGGCGGGGGCCGGTCTGGCCGATGATGGGTTTGCGGTCCAAAGCCGCAGGGCGCACGCCCGCGTGGTGGTCCACCACTTCTGCCGGGAGGCCGAGGAACTCCGCCAAGCGCGCCAGCATCCAGTCACGGGCTTCTTCCGTGGTGCCCTCCCACGTGTCCGTCCATTTGAACGTGGACCCCACGCGGAAGAGGCCGCCGCCGATGGGCAGCAGGCCGATGCCGCCATGCACGATGCGGCTTAGCGCCAGCCCCGGGATCCGCACCGTGAGGGATTCCCCCTTTACCAGGGACAGGCCGGGGCCATGGTGGAACGGGCCGGTGCAATCCACCACCCAGCGGCCGCGCACATCCCCGATCTGCACGCCATGCGGGTCCGCCACCACATCACCGCCGCCTACCAGCGTTTCGGTCAGGGCTCGTTCCCCCAGCAGTTCCGTGCGTTGTGCGTCCAACAACTGCGGAATGTCCAGCCAAGCGGAATCGGTCACCGTGCCATAGCCGTGCGGTGCATGGAAGGGGGCTTGGTGGATCTCCGGCTCCGCCCTTGCGGTGATGAACGGCGCGGCCCGTGCGTCCCCCAATGCGTGGTTCCAGCGCTGCACGTCATCCGGGCCGGAAAATACATGCACCAACGGGGTTTCATGCCAGCACCGGATGCCGAGGCGCTGCTGCCATTGGCCGAAAAAGGTGCGCGCCACGGGCATGAGGGCGGCAGCGCGCCAGCAGGGGTGCATGCGCCGCAGCACCACGGGGTTCACTGCACCGCCTGCGGCAAGGGATGCGCTGCCGGCCTGCGGACGGTCAAAGACATGCACGGAAAGGCCGCGTTGGCGGCAGGCCTCCGCCAGCACCGCGCCGGCAATGCCGCGCCCGAGAATAAGCACATCGTATTGCACCGCGCAAAGGTTGTGCGCATGGGCGGAAGAACGGCCATGAAGGCCCGCCCGGAGCCTACGGGGTCAAGCGGCCAGCAAGTGCCGCATGCGGTGCAGCAGCTCATCGGGGTCGAACGGCTTGTGCAGCAGCCCGTCCGCGCCGGCGGCAAGTACCCGCTCGCGCAGGTCCGGCAGTTCATGCGCCGTGATCACCAGCACGGGAACGCGGATGCCCTTGCCGCGCAGCTGCTCCACGATGGAAAGCCCGTCCCCGTGCGGCAGCCCCAGGTCCACCAGCAGGATGTCCGCAGGTTCATCCTGCATCATGCGCTCCAGCTCGCGGCCATCGGCAAGGGTGGTGACGCGCCAAAGCGCATCCATGGCGCGGTGGGCGATGGCGCGGCGGGCCACGGCATCATCCTCAACGATCATTACGTGCAGCATGGCAAGGGCTTCTTGCGCGATTGTACGCGGACCGGTGCGGGAAGGTTGCCCGCACGGCATGTGCGGGCACAACGGCTGCGCACGGTGCGGCTACAACTTGCCGGTAAAAAGCTTGATGAGGTCGTGCCCGTTCACCGCCAGGATAACAGTGAGCAGGAATACCATGCCGGCCACCTGTGCATACTCCATCACCTTGGGCGGGGCCGGTTTGCGCGCCACGGCCTCATAGAGGAGGAACACCACGTGGCCGCCGTCCAGCGCGGGGATCGGCAGGATGTTCAGCACGGCCAAGGCCAGGGAAAGGAAGGCGGTCATTTCCCAAAAGCGCTGCCATACCCACTGCGGGCCGTAGGCCTTGCTCATGGCGATCAGGCCGCCCATCTGCTTCATGCCCGCCTTGCTGCCCAGAAGTTTGAAGGAGGATACGTTGTCCTTCAACCGTTGCCAGCCGTAATCGATGCCGGCGGGAATGCTGCCCCAGAAACCGTATTTCTCCGTGGCGAAGGTGAAGTATTCGGCGGGTGAGCGCGGCTGCAGGCCCACGATGCCCGCGCTGCTCACCTCCACCGGCACGCGCACCTGGTGCCCTTCGCGCAGCAGCGTGACCTCCACCTGCTGCCCCTTCTTGTCCTTCACCAGCTCGGCGAAGTCCTGGAAGTAGCGCGCCGGCTGCCCGTTCACGGCGATGATGCGGTCGCCCTTGCGGAAGCCGCCGCTCTTGGCGGCATTGTTGCCCGCCAGCACGGAATCCACATAGAAGGGAAAGCGCGGGCTGAAGAGCGCCTTGTCGTTGTTCTCCAAGATCTGGTCCTGGATGTTCGCGCTCAGCGCAATGGTTTTCCTCTCCGGCTTGCCGGTGCTGTCCTCGCGCTCCACGGTCACGTTCCGCGCACCTTCTATGAGGATGGCCAAGGAGGCGTCGCCGAGCGTCATGGGTGCGCGGCCGCCTACCTCCAAGATCTTGTCGCCGTCGCGGAAGCCCTCGGCCTTCATCAGCGCGCTGGGGGTAACGCCGTAGGTGAGGTTTTGCACCGGCAGGTACTCCCGGCCCCAGGTGTACAGCACCATGGCATAGATGATGAAGGCCAGCAGCACGTTCACCGTTACCCCGCCCACCATCACGATCAGGCGCTGCCATACGGGCTTGGCGCGGAACTCCCAGGGCTCGGGCGGCTTGTCCATGCGCGCCTTTTGGTCGGCATCCAGGCTTTCGTCCACCATGCCGGCGATCTTTACATAGCCGCCGAAGGGCAGGCAGCCGATGCCGTACACGGTTTCGCCGATCTTCTTCTTCACCAAGGCGTAGGGGGCGTCGAAGAAGAGGAAGAACTTGTCCACCCGCATGCCGAACAGCTTGGCGGGCAGGAAGTGGCCGAACTCGTGGAGGGCCACCAGGATGGAAAGGCCCAGGATGAGCTGGCCGGCGTAGATCAGGATCTCCATGCGGGGGAATTCAGGGACTGGTGCGCTGCGCGGCGGGTTTCGGCATCGCAGGCTTCAAGTGTTTCAAGGTCGGGGGAGGGGATAAAGGCTGCTTTGGCCATGCGCTCCGCGATCAGGTTGCTCATGTCCAGGAAGCCGATGCGCTCCTGCAGGAAGGCTTCCACGGCCACTTCGTTCGCCGCGTTGAGCACGCAGGGCGCGTTGCCGCCCCGCTTCAAGGCTTCCAACGCCAGGCCCAGGTTGGGGAAGGCCTCCAGGTCGGGCTGCTCGAAGGTGAAGGTGGTGCAGCGGGCGAAATCAAAGCGCGGCCACGCCGTGGGCAGGCGGCGCGGCCAGCTCAGGGCGTATTGGATGGGCAGCTTCATGCTGGGCAGGCCCAGTTGGGCCTTCAGGCTCCCATCACGGAACTGCACCAGGCTGTGGATGATGCTTTGGGCATGCACCACGATGTCCACCTGGTCCGGTTGCAGGCCGAAGAGCCACTTGGCCTCAATGGCTTCCAGCCCTTTGTTCATCAGGCTGGCGCTGTCGATGGTGACCTTGGCGCCCATGGACCAGTTGGGGTGCTTCAGTGCCTGCTGTTTGCCCACGGTGGCCAATTGCGCCTTGGACATGCCGCGGAACGGGCCGCCGCTTGCGGTGAGCGTGACCTTCTCGATGGGGTTGTCCCATTCGCCGGCCATGCACTGGAAGATCGCCGAGTGCTCGCTGTCCACCGGATAGATGTTCACCCCCTTGGCACGGGCCTGCCCGGTTACCAGTTCGCCCGCCACCACCAGGGTTTCCTTGTTGGCCAGGGCGATGGGCTTGCCCGCCGCGATGGCGGCAAGGGTGGGGCGCAGGCCCGCAAAGCCCACCATGGCGGTAAGCACCAGGTCGATGCTTTCCATGGCCACCGCCTGTTCAATGGCCTTTGCGCCGGCATACACCTTCACGCCGAGGGGGAACAGGGCATCGCGCACTTCCGTGTAGCGGCTTTCATCCCCCACCACCACGGCGTTGGGCCGAAACTCGCGGGCCTGCGCGATCAGCAGGGCGGCATTGCGGCCGGCCACCAGCAGTTCCACCGCAAAGTGGGCAGGTTGCTCGCGCACCACTTCCAGGGCCTGGGTGCCTATGGAGCCGGTGCTGCCAAGGATGGCGATGCGCTTGGGAGGGGAAGCGGAAACAGGCACGTACAGGGAGTGTGGGAGGTGCAAAGGTCGGGATCGGCGGGCAGTTTTCAATCCGGTGTGGTCGCAGGGCCGGTAGATCCCCTTGGCGGAACAACGGGAAGGCCCCGGACGCTTGCGCGGCTCCGGGGCCTTCGAAGGCATGGCTGCAAGGATTACTTCTTGAGGCTCTTGCGGCGTTTGGCATCGCCCAGGCCCACGGGGCTGCCCACGCGCGTCATGGCGCAGCGGAAGCCCAAGGTGGCCGTGCTTTGGCGCTCGTCCAGGTAGCGGCGGGTGCCGGGGTTTGCCCAGTAGATGCGGTCCGCCCAGCTGGCGCCCTTGTATACGCGGGCATGGTCGTTGATCAATGTGGTCTTGCCCCAGTCGTACATGGCATTGCCTGCGTAATCGGCCTGGTCATAGTAGATGCTGCTCTCCACGTCGCCGTCCTCAAAGTCGATGTTGTCCGACTTGCGGTAGTTGCGGCGGTCGATGTTTTCCTCCACGTTCACGCGGCGCATCTTCACATCGCCGGGCAGCTCGCTTTGGTATTCGCTGAGGCCCGCCAGCAGCTTGGGGCAGATCTCCAGGTCCTGGCCCTTGATCATGTCCACCATTTCCTGGATCTGCTGGTTGGCGGGGTCGTACTTGCGCTGGTTGTTCAGTTCCACGGCCTGGTCGGCCTTGGTCATCAGGTTGTCCAGCAGCGCACCTTCCTCCTCGGTGGCGCGGCCTTGTATTTTCTCCTGGAACTGGGTGAGCCAGTACTTCACGCCGTCGATGTCGTAGATCACCTTGTCGTACTTGTCGGCAATGCCGCCGTCGCTGTTGAGCACCTTGGTCTTGAAGACGTTTCCGCGGAAGGGCTGCAGGTCGTTTTCATCCTCGGAGGTCAGCGGGCGGTACACATCCATCACCCACTCGCTCACGTTGCCGGCCATGTTGTACAGGCCATAGTCGTTGGGCCAGTAGCTGAACACCGGTGCGGTGATGTCGGCATTGTCGTTCAGGCTGCCGCTTACGCCCATGTAATCGCCGCGGCCGCGCATGAAGTTGCCGCGGAAATCGCCGAAGAAGGAACCTCCCTTCTTGCGACTGTCGTAGCGCACGAAGTGGCCGTTCCACGGATAGGTGCGGCGCTCCACGATGCGCTCGTCCACGGTGTTGCCCACCAGGCCGTAGGCGGCGAACTCCCACTCGGCCTCGGTCGGCAGGCGGTAGCGGGGCAGCAGGATGCCGTCCTCCATGCGCACGTTGCGCGTGTCGCGGTTGGGGTTGAAGTCCTTGATGCCGTCCACCTTCTTTCCGCTCTCGTACTGGGAGGCCAGGTAGCTGTCGGTGGTGAAGTGGTCTTCGTTGATCTGGTTGGGGTAGTGCTCGAAGAGGCCCTCGCGGATGAGGATGGCCTCGTTCACGCGGTCGCCGCGCCAAGCGCAATAGTCATTGGCCTGCAGCCAGTTCACGCCTACCACGGGGTAGTCGCGGTAGGCCGGGTGGCGCAGGTAGTATTCCACCTTGGGCTCCATGAAGGCCAGCTTGCTGCGCCACACCAGCGTGTCGGGCAGGGCCTTCTTGTAGATCTCCGGATAATCGGCGCCGTACACGCGGTCCAGCCAGTAGAGGTATTCGCACCAGTGCAGGTTGGTCACTTCGGTCTCGTCCAAATAGTAGGAGGATACCGTTACGGTGCGTGGCAGGTTGTTCCAGTCGTGGGTGAGGTCGTCCACCACGCGGCCCATGGTGAACTGCCCGCCTTCCACCAGCACCAGGCCGGGGCCGGTCTCCTGGTCCTCGAACGGGGCCTTCTCGAAACCCCCGTTGCGCGAATCGTTGTAGTTCCAGCCCGTGGCACTGCTTTGCTCGAACCGGCAGCCGCTCAGCACCAGGGCAGAGCAGGCCAGCAGGCCCAGGTTCCAGGTCAGGTTCTTCGTGTTCATGGCGTTCGTTGCTGGTTCCTTAGAACGTTGGGCAGGGCACGGTGCGTACCCGGCGGCGTTTTTTCTTGCAGTCGAATTGCAGGGTGAGGCTTACCTCGTGCGAGCCTGCGGTGGCGGTGGTGAGCTTGCTGGTGGTGACGTCGTAGCTGTAGCCGAACTTCAGGTGGTCGGTGTGGAAGCCGATCAGCGCGATGAAGGCATCCCGCGAGCGGTACCAAACGCCTGCCATGATAGGGCCGTGGTCCACGTACATGCCGATGTTCAGTTGCCTGAACGCGGCCTGCTGCTGGTATAGTATGTTCGGGGAGATCTTGGTCTTGGGTTCGCCGTACTTGCCGCGCATGCCCAAGGGGATGGCCGCACCCGCATGGGCGGTGATCTTCATGGGCATCTTGCTGGTTCCTACGATCAGCGATTCGTTTGGTTCGGTGAGGTGGTGCGCGGCGAAGCCCACAAAGAAGATGTCCGTGTAGCCCAGCAGGCCCGCCGAGAAGTCGGCGTTGCCCACGCTGCCCCCGCGCGGAATGTCATTGGTGGCATAAATGAAGCCGCGCCGCGGATCGATCATGTCGCCGAAGGTGAGCTTGTTCCAATCCAGCGACTTCTGGAAGTAGGTGGCCTGGAAGCCCGCCTTGATGGAGAACTTGCGGCTGATGGCCTGCGTGTAGGAGTAGATGCCGCTGACGGTGGTGGTGTTCAAAGTGCCCTTGCCGGCCTGGTCGCTGGTGACCAGCAGGCCCAGCCCGCCCATGATGCCCCGCACGTCCTGGTCATAGCTGGCGCTGGTAGTGACGAAGGTGCCGCTGAGCGCGGGCCACTGGTTGCGGTAATTGAGCGCTACGCGTGGGCACCGCGCCGTACCGGCGAAGGCCGGGTTGAGGTACAGCGGGTTGGCGTAGAACTGCGTGAATTGCGGGTCCTGTGCCCATGCGGACATTGCCCCGAAGAGGCTCAGCGCAAGCCCGAGCACGACACTTCTGCCGGTCCTTATCATCATGCTGATCGATCGTTCGCCGCCGCTTGGGGCCGCCAAGTATACGCAGCGAATCCGAGTTCGTTGTTATTGTGCCTGCAATAAAGGATCATACAAGCCGTTGTTGGGGGGCGTGCCTTGAACGGCCCGAAGGTATACTTTAGCCCCGAACCCCAACGTTCCCACGATTAGTGACTTATGCGAGCCAGTCTTGGATTCCTGTTCCTAACCACCCTCTCCGCCGCCGCGCAGCAGGGCGCCGCCACGCAAAAGATCCTTGCCGGAAAGGACAACCGCACCGTGCAGGCCACCGCCCCGGCGCAGGCCCCCTTGCCGGCCTGGTGGAGCAAGGCCATTTTTGATGCCGGCCGCAAGGACCTTCCCCTGATCCATGAGCGCAGGGTGCTTTCCGCAGGCACCACCGGCTTTTCGGCACACCTCACCGACCAGCAATGGCAGGCGCTTACGCCGCAGGAGGTGCAGGCATTGCCCGGCCTGGGGGAACCCGCTGCCGAGCCGGTGATCCACACCGCATTGGGCAGGGCCCGCAAACGGCCCAATGCCCTGGTGGACATTGAACCCTACCGCCGCAACCCGGCCACCGGCCAAGTGGAGCGGCTCGCAAGCTATCGCCTTGCAATCGTGGAGGAACACGGCGCGCAACCAAGGAGCGGCACCAGGGCCGCTGATTATCCCGACCATTCCAAGCTCGCCCAGGGCGATTGGTTCCGCTTCACCGTGCCGGCGGACGGCGTGTACGAACTCTCCTTCCAGTTCCTCCAGCAGTTGGGCGTGAACGTGGCCGGCCTGGCCTCCAGCGCCATCAATATCTATGGCAACCATGCCGGCATGCTGCCCTTCACCAACAGCCCGCACCTGCCCACCGACCTGCTGCAGAACGCCATCCTGGTGGAGGACGGCGGCGACGGCCGCTTCGACCCCGGCGACCGCATCCTCTTTTACGCCAGCGGCCCGCAGCGATGGGTGCGCAGCAGCGACGGCCTCCGCTTCGAGCACGTGAAGAACATCTACTCCGATTCCGCCAGCTATTTCGTGGGCATCGGCACCGACGCGCCCAAGCGCATTGCCAACGCAGCGCTGAGCAGCGAACCCGCCACCGACCAGGTGACCAGCTTCAACGACCGGCAGGTGCAGGACATTGACGCCATCAACCTGATCAAGTCGGGCCGCATCATGTTCAGCGACATCTACGACCAGGTGACCAGCTACAACTATTCCTTCCAACTGCCCAACCTGCAGGCCGGTGATTCCGCCATGTTGCGGGTGAACCTGCTGGGCCGCTCCATCGGCGGGCCCAGCTCCTTCAAGGTGCAGGCCGCAGGCATCACGAAGAACATTCCCGTGGCCACCGTGGCCAACAGCGAAACCGACGCCTACGGTAAGTACATCAGCACGCTTATGGCGGTGCCTGCCACGGGCGGAGCCCTGCCCATCACGGTGACCTACAATAAATATGACCCCATCACCTCCATCGGGTACATGGATTTCATCGAGGTGAACGCCCGCCGCGACCTGCGCATGTACGGGGACCAGCTGATGTTCCGCGACCTGCGCTCCACGGGCTTGGGGCGCGTCGCCAATTTCGTGCTGGACCAGGCGGCCGCCGTGCAGCACATCTGGGACATCACCGTGCCCACGCTCGCCCGTGAGGTGCAGGCGCCGCTTGCCGGCAGCCAGCGCGCGTTCGTGATGGAAACGGACAGCCTGCGCGAGTTCATCGCCTTCAAGAACACCGGGCTGCTGAAGCCCACCCCCATCGGGCGGGTGGCGCCACAGGACCTGCATGCCACACCCACCCCCACCGACCTGGTGATCGTGGCCCCGGACGCCTTCCTGGCACAGGCCAACCGCCTGGCCCAGCGCCGCAGTGAGGAGGGCCTCATCGTGCAGGTGGCGCCCTTGCAGCAGGTGTTCAACGAGTTCTCCTCCGGCCAGCGCGACGCCACCGCCATTAAGCGCTACATGAAAATGCTGTACGACAGGGCCGGCACCGACAGCCTGCTGATGCCCCGCTACCTGCTGCTCTTCGGTGACGGATCCTACAACAACATCTCCCAGAACCCCAGCAACCAGAACTGGATCCCCACCTACGAAAGCTACGATTCCTGGACCTTGAACAAGTCCTATACCTCCGACGATTATTTCGTGATCCTGGACGACACGGAAGGCGAGGCGCAACGGGACCTGGTGGACATGGGCGTGGGGCGCTTCCCCGTGAGCGGCATAGACCAGGCCCGGGCCGTGGTGGACAAGCTGCTGGGCTACGACAAGCTGAACCTTTCGGCCACAGGCACCGCCTGCGACGCCGGGGGCGACGGCGGGGCCGTGGATTGGCGCAACTCCACCCTCTTCTGCTCGGACGACCAGGACGGGGCCGTGTTCGAGGGAAACGTACACATGTCCAACAGCGACCAGCTGGCACGCCGCGTAGAGAACGAATCGCCCTGCCTGAACGTGAACAAGATCTACCTGGACGCCTATCGCCAGTACAGCACCCCCGGCGGGCAGCGATACCCGGATGCCAGCAAGGAACTGCGCGACCGCGTGCAGAAGGGCACCCTGCTGGTGAACTACGTGGGGCACGGCGGTGAGGTGGGATGGGCCCATGAACGGTTCCTGGACAACGCCACCATCCTGGGATGGACCAACCTCGACCGGCTTCCGCTGTTTATGACCGCCACCTGCGAATTCAGCCGCTGGGACGACCCCGTGCGCACCTCCGCCGGCGAGTACGTGCTGCTTAATCCAAACGGGGGCGGCATCGGCCTGATGACCACCACCCGCCTGGCATACAGCAGCCAGAACCAGATCATCTCCAACGATTTCTACGACGTGGTGTTCAAGCCCACCGACGAGCTGGGCCGCGACCGCCGCCTGGGCGACACCTACCGGCAGGCCAAGGTGGCCGCCACCCCCACATCCAACGACGGCACGCCCAATCACCGCAACTTCTGCCTCCTCGGCGACCCCTCGATGCGCCTGGCAATGGCCCGCAACAAGGCCTTTATCACCGCCATTACCGATACGCTCGGCAATCCCATGGACACCATTAAGGCCATGGCCACCGTGCGCGTGGCCGGCACCGTGAACGCCCCCGACGGACAGGTGCTCTCCGATTTCAACGGCACCGTGGTGCCCACCATCTATGACAAGAAGACCGCCGTTGCCACCTTGGTGAACGACCCCGCGCCAAATGCCGTGCCGTTCCACTTCGACGTGCGCAAGAACATCATCTACCGTGGCCGCGCCACCGTGGCCAACGGCCACTTCCAATTCACCTTCGTGGTGCCCAAGGACATTGATTACCGCGTGGATTCAGGCCGCGTTTCCGTGTATGCCGAAGGAATGGCCACCAATGCCTGCGGCTACACCAACTCCCCCCTGGTGGGCGCCACGGACAACACCGCCGTGGCCGACAACCAGGGACCCTCCATCGAACTGCACATGAACGACGCCTCCTTCGTGAACGGCGGCACCACCAACGAAACTCCGCTGCTCTACGCAAAGCTCTACGACAAGAGCGGCATCAATACCCTGGGCAGCAGCATCGGGCACGACCTCACCGCCATCCTGGACGCCAACACCCAGAACGCCATCGTGCTCAACGACTGGTACGAGGCCGACAAGGACACCTACAAGAGCGGAAGCGTGCGCTACCGCCTGAGCAACCTGCCCGAAGGTGCGCACACCTTGGACCTCAAGGCCTGGGACGTGTTCAACAACAGCAGCAGCAAGAGCCTCGATTTCGTGGTGGCGCCCACAGCCGAGCTCGCCCTGAACCACGTGCTCAACTACCCCAATCCCTTCACCACGCACACGGAGTTCTACTTTGAGCACAACCGCCCGTGCAGCACGCTGGATTGCCAAGTGCAGGTGTTCACCGTGGCCGGGCGCTTGGTGAAAACCCTGAACCGGCGCCTGGAGTGCAACGGCTTCCGCAGCGAGCCGCTGCCATGGGACGGGCTGGATGACCAGGGTGACCGCATCGGGAGGGGCGTGTACATCTACCGCCTGAGCATCACCACCCAGAGCGGCGAGCGCGCAGAAAAGCTGGAAAAGCTCGTGCTCCTGCGCTAAGGCGAACCACTGCAACCGGACCCAGACCTCCTTACGGAGTTCCGCATCCCTTCCGGCCCAACGGCAAACTGAACTCCGGTAAGGATCAAGCCGGACGACCGGAGGCGGGCTCGGGTCGATCGGCCGCTATTTGCCGATCCCAACCCTAAAAGCCCTGTAAGCCACACAATAACCCCCCCGGCACCCGCGTATATTTGCCGCCCTTTTGCAGAAAGCCTTCCCTTGATGAACTCAACTGCCCGCTTCGCCAGCCTTGTTGGCGCGATCACGGCCTCTGCCGCGATCAGCGCACAAGTAAGCCAAGGCTGCATCACCGAACTCAGCGGACAGCGCTGCGGCCCGCGCCTGAACACCATCACCACCGCAGTGCCCTTCCTGATGATCGGCCCCGATTCCCGCTCCGGCGGCATGGGTGATGCCGGCGTGGCCATCTCACCGGACGCCAATGCACTGCACTGGAACCCCAGCAAGCTGGCCTTTGCCGAAAATGAGGGCGAGTTCCGCCTCTCCGTGTCCCCCTGGCTGAGGAACCTGGTGCCCGATATGAGCCTGGCCTACCTCGCAGGCTATAAAAAGCTGAACAAGCGCAGTGCATTGGGCGGGTCGCTCCGCTACTTCAACCTCGGCAGCATCACCTTCACCGATAACAACGGCACGGTGATCCGCGATTTCAAGCCGGCCGAGTTCGCCGTGGACGTTTCCTTCGCCCAACAGTTCAGCGACCGCTTCTCCGGTGGCATCTCCTTGCGCTATATCAACAGCAACCTCACCGGCGGGCTCGGTGTAAACGGTGCCAACGCCAAGGCAGGCCAGGCCGTGGCCGCCGACATCTCCTGCTTCTACCGGAACACCGACATCACCATCGGCGACCGCACCGCCACCTTCGCCTTCGGCGTGGATATCTCCAACCTCGGCAACAAGATGTCCTACAGCCAAACCGCCAGGGCCGATTTCCTGCCGATGAACCTGCGCATAGGGCCTGCCTTCACCCTCGATATCGATCCCTACAACAGCATCACCTTCAATGCGGATGTGAACAAGTTGCTGGTGCCTACGCCACCGGTGTATAAAACCGAACCGGACAGCAGCGGGAAGGCGGTATATGTAAAAGGTCCTGACCAGCAATACGTGATATTCAGCGGTGAAGACCCCAACCGCGGCATTGCAGCGGGCATCCTGGGCTCCTTCAGCGATGCGCCGGGCGACGTGTACTTGGATGCCAACGGCGTGCAGCACGTGGAACCCGGCAGCCGCCTGCGCGAGGAGCTGCGCGAGATCTATTACGGCGGCGGGCTTGAGTACTGGTACGCCAAGCAGTTCGCCTTCCGCACCGGCTACTTTTGGGAGGCTGCCACCAAGGGCGACCGCAAGTACTTCACCATGGGCATGGGCGTGAAGTACAGCATCTTCTCGTTGGATTTCAGCTACCTGATCGCCAACACCACGCGCAGCCCCTTGGCCAACACCCTGCGCTTCACGCTGGGCTTCAACTTCGACGGCAAGACGAAGAAGAAGGCCGAAAGTGCTGATTGATCCCGCCCTGGGCATGGTGCCGGGCCGTAGCCCGTACCGCTGGGCCCCGCAGGAAGATCCAATGAACATCCGCACCGGTTTCGGCTACGATTCGCACCGCTTGGTGGAGGGAAGGCCCTTCCTGCTGGGCGGCGTGGAAATTCCCTTTCACAAGGGCGGCCTGGGCCACAGCGATGCCGACGTGCTGCTGCACGCCATCGCGGACGCTTTGCTGGGCGCCGTGGCATTAGGGGACATCGGCCTGCACTTCCCGGACACCGATGCCGCATGGAAAGGCGCCGACAGCCGCAAGCTGCTGGCCCATGTGGTACACCTGCTGCGCGAACGCGGCTGGGCCGTGGGCAACATGGATTGCACCGTGGTGCTGGAGCAGCCCAAGCTGCGGCCCCATGTGGATGCCATGCGGGCGGTGATCGCCGGCCTGCTGGAGGTGCCCGTGGACGCCGTGTCCGTGAAGGCCAGCACCAACGAGAAAATGGGCTTCACCGGCAGGGGAGAGGGCGTGGCCGCCTACGCCGTGGTGCTGGTGCAGCGCCTGCAGGGCTAATCATCGTCATCCGGAAGCGCATCGCGGAAGCCGGGCAGGCCCTGCTCGTCCTCAAAATAGAACACGCGCAGCAGGGCCGTGTCGCGCAGCAGGTCGATGCGCCCCACCTCCACGCGGCTGGGCCTGATGCCCAACCGCTCGTGCAGGTCGGCATACAGCTTCTCCCGGTTTTCGGGCTTGATCAGCTCGATCTTCTCGTAGATCAGTTGGCGCATGCCCTCATGGCGCGTCAGCCACACCTTTTCCAGCAGGTACACCAAGGCCAGGATCACCACGTTGGTGAACACCAGCTCGGCCAGGCTGATCTTCTTTCCCGCAAGGGAGTTGATCACCGCCAGGGTGATCACCGCGAACAGGTACGTCATGTCCTTGATCTCGATCTGCTCGGTGCGGTAGCGGATCACGCTGAAAATGGCGAACAGCCCGAAGCCGAAGCCCATGCTCAACTTCACATTGTTCATCAGGATGCACAGGAAGAAGATCAGCAGGTTGAACACGAAGTACGTGAAGAGGTTTTCCTTCTTGCGGTGTACCGGATAGTAGATCAGCCGGATCAGCACCAGCACCACGATGGCGTCCAGGCCGAACTTGAAGACAAGCTCCCAGAAGTCCTCGTGAAAGAGGTTCATGCCGAAGTATTTCATCATGAGCGAAGGAATGGTGGTTGGTTGGCCGTTCTGCCGGCATGCAGCAGCACGGGTTTGAACAGGTTGTGCTTCAGGCTTGGCCGCAGCAGGGCCAGGCCCGTGCAGTACTTGCTGAAACCCGACGGGGGGCTGGGCAGGCTGCGCATCAGCGCGGAGAAGGGAGATCCGTGGCCGGCACGGCCTTCCTTCAGCTCCGCCACGCACAGCCCGGGGAGCGCTGCCTGGCGGCCATCGCCGTCGCGAAAGCACAGCTGCAGGTCCAGGGTGAGCCGCTCGGCGCGCGTGCGGTGTACCAGCGTGTAGCGGAGGAACTCGTTGCGGAACACGGGCAACAGCGGCTCCGCGCAGTGCGTGATGCCGGCCACAAAGGCGGCCTGGTGCGGCGAAAGACCGGGAAGGAGCGCCGGTATGGCCATGCGCCGCTTCACGGTGCCGCCGCGGCCTGTGCGCTGCTTTACCTCCAGGAAGCACATGCCCGAGCCCGCGTATTCGCGCATGCGCACCTTGAAGCGGAGGGGCCGCCCGTTGTGGTGGTCGAAATAGCAGCGCAGGCCCGCAGTGTCGAAGTACTGCGTGTGGTAGTGCGTGCCGCGCGCGCCGTCCGCCTCCAGCAACCGGTATTCCGGGCACAGCCGGGCGAGCAGGTGCGGGAGCTGCGCTGCGGGCAACAGGTACTTGGTATCCATGCGCGACTGCAAGGCCACCCCTTCCATCTCCTCTAAGGAAATGGGGGCAAAGCGTGCGATCACGGGCAGCAACGGATCCATGGTATGGCGCAGCCAAGCTATGCACTGGATCACCGGCAACGCGATGGAAGCGCACGGGCCGTAATTTCGGCACCCCTTGCACCATGGCACAAACACGGAAGATCGCGCTGCACTACCTGCAGCATGCATCGTGGTCCGCCCTTCCTGCGGAGGACCGCGAATTGCTGGAGCTGGCCGCCAAGGCGGCGCGCAACGCTTATGCCCCCTATTCCAAGTTCAAGGTGGGCGCGGCCCTGCGCATGGAAAGCGGCGAGATCGTGCCGGGCAGCAACCAGGAGAACGCCAGCTTCCCTGCGGGCACATGCGCCGAGCGCACCGCCCTGCACGCGGCCATGGCCGTACTGCCCAAGGGCGTGGTGGAGAGCATTGCCGTGGTGGTGCCCCAGGTGAAGGGCAGCAAGCCGGTAACCCCCTGCGGGATCTGCCGCCAGGCCATGGTGGAGCAGGAGCGGCGCCAGGGCGGGCCCATCCGCCTGCTGCTGGGCGTGGTGAAGGGGCCCGTGATCGAAACCTTCAGCGCCGAAACCCTGCTGCCGCTCTCCTTTGACAGCAGCCAGCTGGGCAAAAAGCCTCGCTGAACGGGGCTATCTTTGCGGGGTCTACGTGATCCATTGCCATGAACGATACTGCCACAAGCAAGGCCCGCAAGGCCGACAAGAACCCGGCCCCCCCTTCCGCCTTCGGAAAAGAGGTACACCTGCGCTGGTACAAGGACATGCTGCTGATGCGCCGCTTCGAGGAGAAGGCGGGCCAGCTGTACACCCAGCAGAAGTTCGGCGGGTTCTGCCACCTCTACATCGGCCAGGAGGCCGTGCTGGCGGGCTTGGTAACCGCCATGCGCGAGGGCGACCGCATCATCACCGCCTACCGCGACCACGTACACCCGCTGGTGCTGGGCGAATCGCCGGGGCGCGTGATGGCCGAACTGTACGGCCGCAGCACCGGCACCAGCAAGGGCAAGGGCGGAAGCATGCACTACTTCGACAAGGGCCGCAACTTCTTCGGCGGCCACGGCATCGTGGGTGCCCAGATCGCCATCGGCGCCGGCATCGCCTTCGCGGACAAGTACCGCGGCGGCCAACAGGTGACCTACTGCTTCATGGGCGATGGCGCCATGCGCCAGGGCATCCTGCATGAAACCTTCAACATGGCCATGAACTGGAAGCTGCCCGTGGTGTTCGTCATTGAAAACAACGACTATGCCATGGGCACCAGCGTGGAGCGCACCAGCAACGTGCGCGACCTCTACAAGGCCGGCCTTTCCTACGACATGCCCGCCGCGCCCGCCAACGGCATGAGCTGCCAGGACGTACACAACGCCTTTGCCGATGCCGCTGCCCATGTGCGCGCCGGAAACGGCCCGTTCCTGCTGGAACTGAAGACCTACCGCTATCGCGGCCACAGCATGAGCGACCCCGGCACCTACCGCACCAAGGAGGAGGTGGAGGAATACAAGCAGCGCGACCCGCTGGAACTGGTGCGCCGCGAGATCCTGGCCAACAAGTGGGCGCCTGAAGCCCAACTGGACAAGATGGACGCCGACGTGAAGGCCGAGGTGGAGGCTGCGGTGAAATTCGCCGAGGAAAGCCCCATACCCGCCCCGGAGGAACTGTACATCGATGTGTACAAGGAGAACGATTATCCGTTCATAAAAGACTAACCGGTTTGCCCTGCACGCAGGGCGGATACAACAAGCTACGGCAATACCAGCATGGCGGAGATCATCAATATGCCGCACCTGAGCGACACCATGACCGAGGGCGTGGTGTCCAAGTGGCACAAGAAAGTGGGCGATGCCGTGAAGAGCGGCGAGATCCTGGCCGACATTGAGACCGACAAGGCCACCATGGAGTTTGAAAGCTACTACGACGGCGTGCTGCTGCATGTGGGCGTGAAGGAGGGGCAGACCGCACCGGTGGATTCCATGCTGGCCATCATCGGCAAGAAGGGCGAGGACATCAGCGCGCTGCTGAAGCAGGCGGGGGCGCAGAAGCCGGAAAAAGCGGAGGTGGATGAAAAGGCGCCTGAGGGGAAAAAGGAAGAGGTGGTGAAAGCGACCGCTTCCGCAGCAACACCCGCTGCCCCGCAAAAAGCGGCAACGGTGGCCAAGGCCGCCGCAGCCCCGGTGGCCGCCGCTGCGCCCAACGGGCGGCTGAAGGCCAGCCCCCTGGCCCGGCGCCTGGCCGATGAAAATGGCGTGGACATCCGCCGCGTGCGCGGCACCGGCGATGACGGACGCATAGTAAAGCAGGACATCGAACGCTTCATGGCCGGCGGCATGGCTGCAGCCCCGCTGCGCGAAGAGCGCTTCACCGAGGTGCCCGTAAGCCAGATGCGCAAGACCATTGCACGCCGCCTGGCCGAGAGCAAGTTCAGCGCGCCGCACTTCTACCTCACCATGGCCGTGGACATGGGCCCCGCAATGGCCGTGCGCGAAGCCATCAACAAGGCCGTGGCCCCGGACAAGATCAGCTTCAACGACCTGGTGATCAAGGCCGCCGCCTTCGCCCTGCACCAGCACCCCAAGGTGAACAGCAGTTGGCTGGGCGACCGGATACGCTTCAACGAGCACATCCACATCGGCGTGGCCGTGGCCGTGGAAGAGGGGCTGCTGGTGCCCGTGGTGCGCTTCGCCGACACCAAGACCTTGCGGAACATCGGCGCCGAAGTGCGCGACCTGGCCAAGCGGGCCAAGGAGAAAAAGCTGCAACCCCAGGACTGGGAGGGAAATACCTTCACCATCAGCAACCTGGGCATGTTCGGCATCGATGAGTTCACCGCCATCATCAATCCGCCGGATGCCTGCATCCTGGCCGTGGGCGCCATTGCCGACACGCCCGTGGTGAGGAACGGCGCCGTGGTGCCCGGCCATGTGATGAAGCTGACCCTGAGCTGCGACCACCGGGCCGTGGACGGCGCCACCGGAGCAGCCTTCCTCCAAACGCTGAAGGATGCGCTGGAGAACCCCGTGCTGATGCTCGGCGCGCCCAGTATTTGAGCCATGCCCACCCGGCAAGGAGCCGCCGTGGCCCTGGTCCTTGCCCAGTTCGCCTGCATTGCGGTGCTGCTGTGCGGCAGCTGGCTGCTGCCGTGGTGGGCGTGGGCCGTGCTGGCCACCGGCCTGCTGGTGGCCGCGCTGGCCGCAGGCGCATTGGGCAACAGGAACATCACGGCGATGCCCCTGCCCCGGGAAGGGAACGTGCTGCGCAAGCGCGGCATCTACCGCGTGGTGCGCCACCCCATGTACATGGGCGTGCTGCTGTGCGGGGCCGCACTTGCGCTGGGCGCCCCTGCGTGGTGGCGCACCGCCGCCTGGGTGCTGGAGCTGGCGGTATTGCGCGTGAAGATCGACCTTGAGGAGCGGCGCTTGACGGAAAAGCATCCTGAATACCCGGAACTGATGCGGGGTGTGGCGCGCCTGCTGCCGGGCGTGTGGTGATCCGACCGCAGGCGGGAAATACTGCGATCGCGGTATTGCGACTGCCTGTTCCGGTGGGTTCCTTCGCGGCATGGAAAAGCAGGGGGAAATGGGCACCGTGGCCCACAGGAAATGGGGCCTGCTCGCCTTCTTGATCGTGCTGCTGCTGATGCCCGTGGGCCACGCGCTCATGGTGCTCAATGAACAAGTGCTGCACACGGGCAAGTTCCTTAGCGCCGCCATCCTCGGCGTGCTGGGCGTGCTCTTGCTGATCTGGGGGGCACGGCGTGAGGCAAACCGCTCCATCGCCAGCTTGCTGGGCCTGCTGGCCGGCATTCTCGTGTGGACCGGCTGGGTGGAATTCTCCTTCGTGTGGATCGCCGAAAAACAAGGCGTGGCACCGATGCTGGAGAACGGCCAGGTGGTCACCAAGCCGGAATACCTGGTGATGCTCTCTTCCATCGGACTGCTGGCCATGAGCCTGGTGATGTTCACCCTGAGCTCCACCCGATGCCCCTATTTCCGCTGGTGGCAGCGCCTGATCGGCATGCGCCGCACCATTCGCGAGACCGGCACCAAGCATGCCGCGCGGCCCATGGCGGTCACCGTGTTCATGGAGGTGGTGATGATCATGTGGACCTTCTACATCCTGCTCCTGGTGGCCTACGACCCCCAGATCGCCGGCGACCGCCATCCCTTCACCTTCATCGTGGCGTTCGGGTCCCTGGTGTGGTCCGCCATCCTCACCGCCAAGCTCATGCGCATCAAAACCTTCGACCACGCGCTGCGCTATGCCATCCCCACGGTCATCATCTTCTGGAACTTCATTGAAGTGGCCGGGCGCTGGAACCTCTTTTCCGAGATCTGGGTACACCCCTTGGAGCATTGGCTTGAAAACGGCATCATCCTGCTTGCCTTGGCGCTGGCCGTGGCCTATTACGTGGTGGACGGGCGGAAGGAACGCGGCAAGTCCGCGCGGAAAGCGGCAAAGCGCTTGGCCAAGCCCGTCGGCGCAGCACAGTTGCAGGGCGGCCATTGAACCGGCCGGGCACCGCGCTTTCCCGTGCCGGGCTATTTTCGGGCCATGCAGCCGGTGCTCGAAACGCCCATTGAATACCTGAAGGGAGTAGGCCCCCAGCGCGGCGAGCTGCTGCGGAAGGAACTTGGCATCGCCACCTTCGGCGACCTGCTGCTGCATTTCCCCTTCCGCCACGTGGACCGCACGCAGTTCAACACCGTGGGCGAAGTGGCCGACGAAAATTCCGCCGTGCAACTGCGCGGTGTGGTAAAGCAGGTGCGCATGGTGGGCGAGAAGCAGGCCCGCCGGCTTACCGCAAAGCTGACGGATGCCACCGGCAGCATCGACCTGGTGTGGTTCCGCGGGCTGCGGTGGGTGCAGCCGCTGCTGAAGGAAGGTGGCGAGTACATCGTGTACGGAAAACCCACCTTCTTCCGGGACCATTATAACCTGGCCCACCCGGAGATCGAAGCGGCCGCCACCTGGGACGATGGCGCCGCCACGCCCTTGCAACCCGTGTACAGCACCACCGAAAAGGCCGCCGCCAAGGGCCTCAACTCCCGCGGGATCGGGAAACTGGTGCAGGCACTGCTGCCCCAGGTGGGCGGAAGCCTCCCGGAAACGCTCAGCTTGAAGCTGGTGGAGCACTTCGGCGGGATCAGCCGTGAGGAAGCCATCTGCGAGGCCCACTTCCCCCAGGGCAAGGACCGCCTGGAACAAGCCGTGGCCCGCTTGAAGTTCGAGGAGCTCTTTTTCATCCAACTGCAATTGCTCAAGCAAAAACAATTGGTGCAGCGGGAGGTCAAGGGAAACATGTTCGCCCATGTCGGGGACCTGTTCAATGCGTTCTACCAGCACCACCTCCCCTTTCAACTTACAGGCGCCCAAAAGCGCGTGGTGAAGGAGATCCGCAAGGACATGGGCTCCGGCCGCCAAATGAACCGTCTGCTGCAAGGCGATGTGGGCAGCGGCAAAACGCTGGTGGCCCTGCTGTGCATGCTGATCGCGCTGGACAACGGCTTCCAGGCCGCCATGCTGGCGCCCACGGAGATCCTGGCACAGCAGCATTTCCGCAGCATCTCCCGCTTCCTGGAGGGCCTGCCCGTGCAGGTGCGATCGCTCACGGGCAATACCAAGGCCGCCGAACGGAAAAAACTGCTCGCAGCCCTGCAAGAGGGCCAGGTGCAGATCCTCACCGGCACGCATGCCCTCCTGGAGGACCGCGTGGTGTTCAACAACCTCGGCCTGGTGGTGATCGACGAGCAGCACCGCTTCGGCGTGGAGCAGCGCGCCCGCATGCAGGCCAAGGCACAGGTGCCCCCGCATGTGCTGGTGATGACCGCCACGCCCATTCCGCGCACGCTGGCCATGACCGTGTACGGTGACCTGGACGTGAGCGTGATCGACGAACTGCCGCCGGGGCGAAAGCCCATCAAGACCGTACACCGCACCGACCAGGCCCGCATCGCCATGTTCGATTTTTTGGAAAGCGAGATCCGAAAGGGGCGGCAGGCCTACGTGGTGTACCCGCTGATCGCGGAAAGCGAGAAGAGCGACCTGAAGGATGTGATGGACGGCTTCGAGAGCCTTTCACGGCGGTTTCCCCTCCCGCAGTACGCGGTAGGCATCGTGCATGGCCGCATGCCCCAGGAAGTGAAGGACTATGAGATGGCCCGCTTCATCAAGGGCGAAACCAATGTGCTGGTGGCCACCACGGTGATCGAGGTGGGCGTGGATGTGCCCAATGCCAGTGTGATGGTGGTGGAGAACGCCGAGCGCTTCGGCCTCTCCCAGCTTCACCAGTTGCGCGGCCGCGTAGGGCGGGGGGCCGAGCACAGCTACTGCATCCTGATGACCGGCGACAAGCTGGGCAACGACAGCCGCACCCGCATCAAGACGATGGTGGAAACCCAGGACGGCTTCAAGATCAGCGAGGTGGACCTTCAGTTGCGCGGGCCCGGCGACATCATGGGCACCCAGCAAAGCGGCCTGCCCCAGCTGCACCTGGCAGACCTGGTGAAGGATGCCGACCTGCTGCAGGAGGCCCGGCGGTTTGCACAATGGCTGCTGGACAAGGACCCCGAGATCGCCGATCCCGCAAACGCGCCCATTGCAGCGGCCCTCCACGAGCAGATGAAGGAAAAGGCCGTGTGGGGTCGCATCGGGTGAGCCCCTCAGGTGCTCATCGCCTCCCGGCGGCGCAAATTGTCCGCGTCCAGCACATGGGCCAAGGCCCCGCCCGCCACAAGCACCTGCCCCACCGCATAGCTTGCCAGCACGGCCAGCGGCGCCCACTTCAACGGCTGGCGGAACCGGTCCCACGCCAGGATGCTGTCCGAGGCGATCAGCAGCAGCACGCCCAGCATCACCAGCCAAAAACTATTGGGGAAGGTGCGCCGGAAGCGGAAAGCCGCCGCCATGCCCATCAGCATCATGCCGGCCACATAGGCCATCACCGGCGGGCCAAGCCCTTCCTCCACGTGCGCCATCAGGTCCCAGGCGTAGAAGAACCCGTAGGTGCCAACGCCGAAGGCAATGAGCACCGCCACCGGCAGCCCTTCCATGCCGGGCACCTCGGAGATGTTGAGGATGAAGGCTACTACATAGCACAGCATGGCCAGGAAATACGCCCCCATGCCGATGATGAAGTTGAAGTCGTCCACGTGCGTGAACAGCGTGGCGATGTCCCCGATCAGCGAGAAGAACAGGCCCGCCTGCACCATCAGCGTAAACCGGTCGCCCACGCGGCGGCTGCTGAAAAAGAACCAGGACGAAAGCACCAGCATCAGCAACGGCTTGCACGCATACTCCAGCCCGTGCCAGCCCTTGGCTTTCGCAACGCCGCTGCCCACCACCGCCAGCGTGTACAGCACGCCGTTCACCACGCGGTTTTTCATCAGGCCCATCCGCGCGCGAAGGTAATGGGGCCGCGTGCGCCGCCGAATGGCCCGTGCCGCACCAACCGTACTTTCGCGGCCTATCCCATACCACATGCGCATTTCATGGAATTGGCTCCGTACGTTGACCGATGCCGGGGGGGTCTCGCCCCGCGAGGCGGCGGACCTCCTTACCAGCACCGGGCTGGAAGTGGAAGGCGTGGAAGCCGTGGAGCCCGTGCCCGGCATGCTTGCCGGGGTTGTGGTAGGGGAGGTGCTTACCTGCGAAAAACATCCCGGGGCCGACCGCCTGCACGTGTGCGCCGTGAACATCGGCACGGATGCACCGGCGCAGATCGTGTGCGGTGCGCCCAACGTGGCCGCCGGGCAGAAGGTGCTGGTGGCCACCGTGGGCACCACCTTGCACCCCTCGGCAGGCGAGCCCTTCACCATCAAGAAGGCGAAGATCCGCGGCGTGGAGAGCAACGGCATGATCTGCGCCGCCGATGAACTGGGCTTGGGCACGGACCATGCAGGCATCATGGTGTTGGATCCCTCCGCCGTTGCGGGCACGCAGGCTGCTGCGCAACTGGGATTGAAGGGGGACCTTCTGTTCGAGATCGGCCTCACGCCAAACCGCTCCGATGCCATGGGCCATTGGGGCGTGGCCCGCGACCTGGTGGCGGCGATCAACCATCGCACCGGAGCACGCGCCAGGGTTGTGCTGCCCTCCGTGGAAGCATTCCGTCAGGATGATGATGCACGCACTACGCCCGTGGAAGTGCGCGACACCGCCGCTTGCCCGCGCTATGCGGGGCTTACCCTCACCGGCATCGCCGTGGGTCCTTCCCCGGCCTGGCTGCAGGAGCGATTGAAGAGCATCGGCCTCAAGCCCATCAACAACGTGGTGGATGTCACCAACTTCGTGCAGCATGAGCTGGGCCAGCCGCTCCACGCCTTTGATGCCGACAAGCTCAACGGGGGGCGGATCGTGGTGCGCAAGGCCAACGCCGGCGAACACCTGGTGACCTTGGACGAAAAGGACCGCACCCTTAGCACCGAGGACCTGCTGATCGCGGACGCGGAGAAGGGCGCTTGCCTTGCAGGTGTGTACGGCGGCAACCACAGCGGTGTGTCGGACGGCACCACGGCCATTTTCCTGGAAAGCGCCTGCTTCGATGCCGTTACCATCCGCCGCACCGCCCGCAGGCACGGCCTGAACACCGATGCCTCCTTCCGCTTTGAGCGCGGCGTGGACCCCGAGGTAACGGTTTACGCCTTGAAGCGCGCGGCCCTGCTGCTGAAGGAAGTGGCCGGGGCGCGGATCAGCTCCGCCATCACCGACATTGCACAGCCGCGCCCTTGGGCGGAAGTGGACCTGCATTTTGCCACGGTGGACCGCTTGTGCGGCATGCCCATTGCGCCGGAAGCGGTGGAGGAGGTCCTCACGCTGCTGGATTGCCAACTTTCCGGGCGGGACAGCACGAAGGTCCACGTGCGGGTGCCGCCCTATCGCGTGGACGTGCTGCGCGAAGCCGACCTGGTGGAAGAGGTGTTGCGCATCCACGGCTTCCACCGGGTGCCCTTGCCCGAACGCTTGATGGTGCCCGCCGTGCAACAACCGGATACCACCGATGAAGGCTTCAGGCAAGGCCTCGCCCGGCATTTCGCGGCACGCGGCTTCCGCGAGGTGATGACGCCCTCGCTGGTGAACGGCGCACGCACGGTGAAGTTGGGCGCAGCACCGGAAGATGCATTGGTGCGCCTGAAGAACCCGCTGAGCGCCGAGCTGGACGTGTTGCGCCCCACCCTGCTCTTCGGCCTACTGCAAAGCGCCGCGCACAACCTCGCACGCCAGCAACACGACCTGCGCTTCTTCGAGAAGGGACGCACCTACGCAGTGAATGCCGAAGGGGGCACGGTGGAAAGTGAGCGCATGGCCCTGCTGATCACCGGCAACCAAGAAGCCGGGAACTGGCGTGGAAAAGCACGCAAGGCGGAACTCGCTGATGCAAAGGCCGAAGTGGAGCTGCTGATGGAGCGGCTGGCGCTGGCTGGCGCCGCCACGTACGCGGGAGCGGAACATCCATTGCTGATCGCCGCTTTGGAAGTGAAGCACGGCAAAAGGGTGTTGGCCGTACTGGGTGAAGTGAAGCCAGCCGTGGGAAGAGCCTTTGATGTGAACCAGCCTGCGTGGTATGCAGAGCTGATGGATGAGGCGCTGGTGCAGCTGCTTCGAAGGGAAAAGACCACCTATCATGAAGTGGCCAAGTTCCCGTCGGTGCGCCGCGACCTGAGCTTGCTGCTGAACAGTGGTGTTGACTATGCGTCGCTGCAGCGCATTGCCTTCCAAGCCGAACGCAAACTGCTGCGGCAGGTGGGCCTGTTCGATGTGTACGAGGGCGATAGGCTGCCTGCCGGAAAAAAGAGCTATGCGCTCAGCTTCATCCTTCAGGATGCGGAGAAGACCCTCACCGACGACCAGGTGGAAAAGGCCATGGGCCGCATTCAGCAAGCATTGGAGAAGGAGGCGGGCGCGGAGCTGCGGGGCTGATCCCGGTGTTCCTGCGGTCCGGTGCCAGGGTTCCGCTTCTGCACCGCAGCATGGACGTAGGTGCGCAGGGCACCAAGTGTGCCGCCTTGCTGGCCGGTGTTGCGGAGGACGGCCGCCCGTGGAGCCGCAAAGGCCGCCCTTCTACAGGGCGGCCTTTGCAGTAACGGTGATGAATGCCCGGGCTACTGCACCACCACGCGCTGCTCGAAGCGTCCTTCCCGGGTGGACATCCGAAGCAGGTATGTGCCAGGGGCCAGCTGCCCGCCCAGGTTCAGGGCGGTGCGTGTACCGGCATCCATCCGGCGCAGGTCCGTGAATACCGTGCGGCCGGTCATGTCCGTAAGCTGAAGCAGCACATCCCCGCCCTGGCCGCCGTTGTGTACCATGATGTTCCCGTTGCCCGGGTTGGGGAATACGGCGAAGCCCCCTGCGGCAGGCATGGCCACCCCGGTGGAGGTGAATGAAATGGTGTAGTCCTCGGTTTCCCCCCACGTATAGGCGTAGCACGGGTCCATGGGCGCAGGTTCGCCCTGCTGCGGAAACACCAGCCGCACGCGCATCCGGGTGGAGGCCACCATGATCCCGCCAGGCACCGTGAAGGTGAAGGTGACGACCTCATTGGCAGAGGTGGTAAGCGCCTCGCCGATCTTCTCATCGGCGCTGAACACATGGTCCCCGTTGTAATCGATCCAAACGGCTATGGCATCCTCCGGCGCAGTGCCCGCAGTGATGGAGATCGTGTACGGCTGCCCAGGTGCCAGGGTGGTGGTCTGCGCGGTGTAATCCACGTACGTGGTGCCTTGCTCATACACACTGCTGTTGTCAATGGCGCCAAGGTGTACGTTGCTGATGTAGTCGCCCTCATCCGGGCCGATGGCGGAGGTGGGGATGCAGTACGTATCCGTGGACTGGCATCCCGCCACTGCGGACACGGCGATGGTGTACGGGCCCGTTGGCGCATCCTGGTCGGCCAGCACGGGGATCCAATAGGTGCCGGGCGGCAGGTCGGTGAAGGTGGCTGAGCACGTATCCGCGCTGCTGGCGGAAAGCAGGCCGCTTGCAAAGTCGGGGCATTGTACGGCCAGGTTCACCAGGAAGTCGGAAAATATCGATCCGGGTTGGCAATAGTCGATGGTGACCGTGGAGCAGGTGGTGAGCGAAAAGGCCTCCCAGACCAGCGTGAGGCCGCTTGTGCCGTCGGGCGTGGCTCCGGTGTTGTCACCGCCCATCAGCAGCGTTTGCCCGGCGGCCAGGGGTTGCACGGCCGCCCCGCCGCACTCATCGTTCACCGGTGTGGTGCTGCCGTGGATGATGTTCACGGTGTAGTCCTCGGTTTCGCAGCGGCTGTAGTTGTAGCAGGGGAGGAGCGGGTCGGGCTGCCCGGGCTGCACATCAGCGGTGCGCACGCGCATGCGGGTGGCTCCGGGCGCTGTGCCGGTAGGTACGGTGAAGGTGAACAGCAGCGTGGAATCCAGGTGCATCACCGTGCTGTCCTCACCGATCTTTTCATCGGCGCTGAAGATGAAGTCGCGGTTGTAGTCGATCCAGGCGGCCACCTTGTCGCTCTGGAAGGCGCTGCCCATGATCGCCAGGTGGTAGGTCTGCCCTGCCGCCAGGTCGGTGTTCTGCGCGGTGTAGTCCACGTACGTGATGTTTGTTTGGAAGTAGCTGCTGTTGTTGATGGAGCCGAGCTGCACCTGCCGGATGAAATCGCCGTTGTTGGGCCCGATGGCCGAAAGGGGGATGCAATAGGCTGTGGGTGCTGCACACGGTGCTGCGCTCACCGCGATCGTGTACGGACCCGCCGGCGTGATCCCCGCCGCCACGTACACCGGGATCCAATAGGTGCCTGCCGCCAGTTGGTTGAACACCACGTTGCAGGGCCCGTCCACGCCAAGCAGGATGCCGCTCAGGAAGTTCGGGCAGTTCACCGCGAGGTTGCGCAAGTGGTTGGTGAACTCCGAGCCGGGCACGCAGTAGTTGATGGTGATGGTGGCGCATTCCGTGGTGGTGAACGCCTCCCACACCAGTACCAGGCCGGTGTTGCCGTCCTCGGTGGCCCCGGTGTTGTTGCCGCTCAGCTGGATGGTTTCACCCATGCCGAGCGCATGCGCTACGGCCCCGCTGCAATCGTCATTCACCGGGGGGGCGTCGCGGTGGCCGCCGGTGGCGTGGCCGGGCACCTTGCCGATGCGGTTGTTGGAAAGGGACAACGCCGTGGCCGGTGCATGATGCGCCAAGGTGAACGGGCCTTGTGCCAGCAAGGGCGTGCCAAGAAGAACGAATGCCGTGCAAAGCACGGTGGAGAGGCGGCTTTTTGCCATGTATCTGCGGTTGGTGCTGCGCGAAGTTGGGGAATGTTTTCCGTACCGTTGCGTACGTGTAAGCACTACGGGCGGAAATACGGCTTCGCCATGCGGAATTCCATCATGGGGCACGGCATCGGGCGGGTTGCGGGAACCAGCCTTCAGGACCCGTGCCTGGTCGTGGGCAGGTTGCGGTAACGGTGGTAGGTTTTCATCCTTGCCACGCGGAAACCGCAGGCATCCCGCGTTACCGTAAGCGGTACGTTAGGTCCACCAAGGCACCGATGGCCGTGGAGCGCCGCTCCAGGCCGGCACCGGCCAGGCTGTTCAGCATTTGCCCGTGCAGGGCCGGGCCAACGCCTGCGGACCATGCGGCATTGAACCGGTACCGCACATAGGCCCGGGCCGTGTAGCCGAGCGTGAGTTCGCGGAAGGCCACATCGTTGAGCGCGAGGTAGCCGTCCCCTGCGGGGTTGGGCAGCGCGCCCCGGCGGCCGGTGAGCAGGCCCACCGAAGGCCCTCCCCGCACGCCCAGCGTCCACCGGCCTTGCACCAGGTGCGCATCCACCAGCAGCGGCAGTTCCAGGTAGGTCACGCGGTTCACTAGGTCACGGGCATCACGCAGGCGGCGGGAGGTCACTACCGTGTCGGTGCCCTGCGCCAGCACGTTCACCGTGGTGGTGGTGGTGTGGCCGGTGTAGCTCGGCGGTGCGCCGGGCAGCGTATCGGTGATCACCAGCACCGTGGTGGTAACAGGATGGAGGTACCAGTACTGGTTGAGGGAGGTGCTTGCGGCATCCACCGCCCCGGCGCGGATGCGCTCCGCGTAGCTGCCGTAGTGCATGCCGATGCCTATGCTGATGTTGCGCCCGGCATGCATCAGCTCGGCGCCGAAGCCGGGGCCTTGTGCGCGGCCCACGTCCGCGGACCAGGTAGCACTCGCGCTTCCCGTGTAGCGGCTGGCCGTGGAGAACAGCCCGCCCAGCAGGCTGACCTCCCAGGGCGCACGCGAAGGGATGATCGGCGGCGGGGCAGGGGGGGGCGTTGCGCTGGCGGAGTCTTGCGGCAAGCATTGCGTTACCGACAAGCCCGCCGTGGTGTCCAGCTGGCTTGCGGGCGCACCGGCTTCGTGTTCGCCGGTGCCGGAGAGGTCATGTGGCACCGGGGTTTGTGCAGCAGGCAATGGACCGGCTGGCCGTTCAGCCCAAGGGCTGGCCGTGTTGGCCGTGCCAGGGGAGGCAGTTCCTGCGGCCTTTGCCGGCTGCGCTTCCGGTGGCCGGCTTTCTGCCTGGGCAAAGGCATCGCTGCCGCGGGCATTGGTGCCGGAGGCGCGTGCCGCCGTGGTGTCAGCTGCGTTGTGCCGATGGATTTCCTGCGCGGCGCCACCGGTGGTTGATCCGCCCGTGTGGCGGCCATTGGCCCCCGCCGCAGGGGTGCGGAAGGGGTTGGCCGCGGCTCCTTGTGCAGGCCCTGCAATTCCGGCCTTGGCGCGTGCCGCGGTCATGCCCGGCCTTGCGCGGGAAGAGATCGTACGGGTGGCGGAGGGGCGTTCGGGTCCGCCCGCTGCTTCGGCCACCACGGTATCCGCAGGGGGCCGGTGCTCCGGGTGCGGCCGCGCGGCCGCAGGTGCGTGTGCTGCGGCAGCGCCGGGTGCCATGGTTGGGGGTGGCGCGCCTGGCGTAGGTGCCTCCGCCACCTGCCGCCCTGGCTTGGCAGGGCCGTTCATGAATGTCCACACCAGGCCGAGCAGCAGCAGCAATGCACCTCCTGCCACGAACCAGGCGCCGCGTTTGCGCCCGCCGCGATGGGCGTCGATCAGCGCACGCGCCTGTTGCCAATCGCCTTCCTGGTAAGGGAAGTTGCGCCCGGCAAGTTTTTGGCGCGCCAATTCGTCAAACTCCTCGTTCAGGCTCATGGCAATACGGCTTTTACAGGGGTCCTTGTGCCAGCCAACCGGGCGATGGCTTGTTGCAGCAGTTGGCGGGCGTTGGAAACGTGCCATTTCGAGGTGCCCGCGCTGATGCCCAGCATCGCCGCTATCTCGGCGTGGCTAAAGCCGTCGATGGCAAAGAGATTGAACACGTTGCGAGACATCTCGGGCACCTGCTTCAGCAGGTCGGCAAAGGCTTCGGCCTCCATGTGCCGCAGGTATTCGTTCACCTCGGATCCCGCATCCGCCTCCACCGGAAGGTCCATTGTTTCCATCGCTTTTCGTTCGCGTTCCTTGCGGAAGCCGTCGATCACCGTGTTGATCAGGATGCGCCGTGCCCAGGGTTCAAAAGGCACCTCCGGCCTTCGCTTCTTCAGGTTCAGCAGCACCTTCAGGAAGCCTTCGTTCATCCGCGCAGCGGCATCCTGGCGGTTGCGCTCATAGCGGGTGCAGATCGACATCATCAGGGGGTGCAGTGCCCGGTACAGCTCCTCCTCCGCAAGGCGGTCCCTGCGGATACATGCGTCGATCAGGCGTTCCGTGACCATCTGCGGGCGGGAAAGGGTGCCCCGCACTGCTGCAAGGCACCCTTCCGTGGCGGTCGATCAAGGTTAGTTCACTTTGAGGAAACGCTGCGTTACGCTGCTGGCCCCGGTGCCGATGCGCACCATGTAAAGGCCCTGTGCCAGGTTGTGCGTCGGCACCGCCAGTGTGTTTTCGCCCGCCACCAAGGTGCGGCTGTCGCTGATCACCGTGCGGCCCCCGGGGTCTATCACAGTAATGCCCACCATGCCGGCCGCACTGTTGCGGAAGGAGAGGTTGAGCACATCGCTTACCGGGTTGGGCCATGCCCGCAGGCCGGTGAAGGCGGGTTGCTCGGCAATGCCCGCAACCAGGTGGTCGATCACGTTCAACGTGAAGCCCGTGGACCGGTTGGGGCCGGTGTGGTGCGCGTGGCCGCTGCCGCCCTCCACCGCCATGCCGTTGAGAATGCCATTTTCATCCACGCTCACACTGTCGCAGTAGGTGTCTGTGCAGCCGCCCATGGCCGGGTCGCCGGAGGCCATGGTGAGGCAAAGCATCCATGGGCCGGGGCCGTCGTAGGTGTGGCTGGGGAAGGCCTCCGTGGAGGTGCTTCCATCACCGAAGTTCCAAGTGAACTGGTAGGTGCCGTTGCCGCCGCTGCTCTGGTTCCACACCCACACTTCGTTGGGAATGGGATGTACACCGCTGGCGGTGCTGTCGTAGGCTTGAATGGCCCAGAAGCCGGCATGGCAGGTAAGCGGTGCCTGCGGGCTGATGTTCCCCAAAGCGTCCACCACCACGGTGTCGCAGGTGGCGCAGAAGCCATTGACGGGGTCCGTTACGTTCAGGCAGACGGTATAGGTGCCCGGGCCGGGATACACGTGCAGCGCATTGAAGCCCGGCTGGGCGCCGGCATCGGAGAAATCCCAGAGGTGTGCGGCCCCGGCGGTAGTATCGGTGGTGCAGCTGGTGAACAACGCGGTGAACGGTGCGGTCTGGTGTATACTGATGCAGGCTTGGCAGTTGACGGCTGCCGTGTCCGGTACGCACACGCAATTCGCGCTCCAAATGCCGGGGATCGAGGTGCCCGCGATGGTGCATGCCGTGCCGGGCAGGGCGTTGCCGTTGAGCACCCCGAGGCAATCCGTCGCCCCGCCGCCTTGGCCTTCGCAGTAGCAG
The DNA here is from genome assembly GCA_018266475.1 of Bacteroidota bacterium. Taxonomy (GTDB): domain Bacteria; phylum Bacteroidota; class Bacteroidia; order Flavobacteriales_F; family PHOS-HE28; genus PHOS-HE28. The sequence goes on along the minus strand of JAFEAI010000253.1, from coordinate 4,508 downwards.
CCCACCGTCCAGGTGTCGCCCGTGGTGGTGCTGTCCCCGTCATCGCACGGTGTGCCGGGCGTGTGCGGCCCCCACAGGGCGCCTTCGCAATCATACCATACCGGTGTGTTTGAAATGAAGCCCGAACTGTCGATCAGCACCGTATCGCAGCGCACGGAGGTGCAACCGTCCGAGGCGATCGTGAGGCAGATCCCGTACACGCCAGGGGCGTTGAACAGGTAGGTGGGTGCAGCCTGGGTGCTGGTGCTGCCGTCCGGCAGTGCCCATTGGTACGTAATGGGCACGGCTCCGGAGGAGCAGTTGGACATGCTGATGCTCCATGGCGTGCCACCGGTGCCATTGGGGTTGGCGCCCGTTTGCGCCACGGTGAAGCAGGCGTTGCACGGGGCGGCGTCGGCCACGCACGCGCAGTTCATGCTCCAGGTGCCGGGTTGCCCTAGCGCCGTGGTGCAAGAGGAACCCGGTACCGCCGAACCTCCGGGAATGCCAAGGCAATCCACTGGTTGGCCGCCGCAGTTCAAGTTCAGTTGAACAAGGCCCGGTTGCGGCGGGGTAAGGCTGTAGAATCCGGAATCCGAGGCCACTTGCCCATTGCCGCAACTGCCGGTGATCTGAAATCCGCCGCTCAGGCTGGTCACCACCGCATCCACTGCAAAGGCACAGCTTTCAGTGATGTAGGCAACGAGCGTTTGCTGGGGTTCGGTGCCCGGAAGCGATTGTACGGTCACGCTGCTCCCGATCATGGCCGGGTTGCAGGGTATGATGTTTCCGTAGATGGTGACGATATGGCCTTGGGCCATGGCTGCCATTCCGGCGGATGCCGCACAGGCGAGGGTGATTGTTCGAAGCAGGTTGCGCATGAGGGTGGTTATTGGTGTTCACTTCCATACACGTGCCGGAAGGTCGCAGGGTTGGGTGGACACGGAAATTTATTCTGCCGGATGACGGACGGAAGTGATGGAACAGGTGCCTGGCGAGGCGCCCGCACCCTTCCCGCTCGCACCGGACCCGGTGCTCTTTGACCGTGCCGGCATCAGCCCAGCGTGGTAGTAGCAGCAGGAGGGCGGAAGCGCGTGTGTAGGGGTGGCATGCCCGCTGCCTGTGGTGGTGTGGCCGCCTATTGAGGGATAAGGTTGGGGCGCAATGATCACCGCCCGTACCGGTAGTGTCCGATGATCTTGAAGCCGAACAGGCAATCCTCCAGCACCTGGCCGGCGCCGATGTTGTGTGCGATCATGTTGCGCTTCCCATCGCGTGACCGTGCGTTGGACACGATGCCGATGTGCGTTACCGCACCGCCGAGGTTCCAGCATACGATGTCGCCGGGCAAATAGTCCTGGGCGTCCGTGGTGATGGGCTTTACCGAGCCGTGCCGGGAGAAGAAGGTCATCAGGTTGGGCACGCGCCGGTGGTCAATGTTGCTGTCCGGCTTGGTGAGGCCCCATTGCTTGGGGTATTCGGCGAACCGGGCCTTCATGTCCTCATGTACTTCCTGCTGCAGGTCGATGCCCAGCTTGCGGTAGGCGCGGATCACCACGTCCGTACACACGCCGCGGTCGGCGGGCACATCACCATTCGGATAGCCTATGCGGAAGTACGCGGGGTCATACCGGACATGCTGTTTGGTCAACGTGAACGCGGAATCCGCCAGGCGATCTTGGAAGTTGGCTTGCCCTTGGGCCGCAAGTTGAAGAAGCAAGGCAAGAAGGGTGGCAACAAGCGGTTTGCGCATGGCGAGGGAGCTGTGCAGAAACGTGATTCTTGTGTAGCTCGGTATGCGCCCTCAGCCCCATCCGGGCCTGGTTCGGTTACTATTCGTCCTGCGCGTGCGCCGTGGTAGCGTGGGTGTATTTGTGATGGCACCTAACGGTTGGCAGCTTGGCGAAGTGGCGGAAATTGAAGCACTAATGTTCAGTTTTGCACAAAAGTTCAATCGAAGAACTACTGTTGAATTTAGCACTGAACCCGCCATTTTGCCAAACTGCTGGTTAGCGGTAGTGCATTGGTTTTCACTTGTCATTGTAATGTTTGTTCATTTGACTTGGATATTTTTTAAAAAAGTGTCTTGTAATGAGTTTTGTTGTTAGTGGTATAAGAGGCGGAATAATAAAGTAGTATAGAGTAATGAAGGAAAATAAGAAAGTCAGTAAGAAAATAATGGGTATGGTTAATGCCCTTGTTGAGTTATATTTAATAATAACTCTATCAATTGGTTCACTTACTTTATTTTTTGGGTCTGAAATAATTTTCCATAATCTGAAACTAAATACCCCCGACAAACAAATGTTGATGGTGTAAACAGCAAACGGAAGTCTTAAATTACTAAAATAAAATTCGCTTAAAAAACTGGTGCTAAAAGGCATAATTATGATTGGCAATAAAAATAATAAGTTAGCCCAAAGCAATTTCTGATTAACAGATGTTACATACTTAAACATTCTGTGATGAGCTAACCAGTATAATCCAATTACAAAAAAGCTGATAATAAACCCAATGAATTTTGGAATTAAACCGGATAATTTATACAACAACTGTTTGTCTGTAATTTCTAAATGTGGTAATTCAGGAATTTTTATGTCTATTATTAATAATGTTATAGCAATGGCAAAAACCGCGTCATTAAAAAAAATAACTCGTTCTAACTGAAATTTTTCCTGATGTTGATGATGTTTATAGTTCTTCATTTTTCAATTGAAAGGGTTTGGTTTTGGATGTTAGTTTTTTTGTCCAAAAGATAATGTAAAATGTCCCCAAAATAGTTGGTATAAACCAAATAAAAATTGTTTGGATATTCAATCCTGCCACAAAAAATGCAGTTATAGAAGCAATAAGTGCCCCATTCATTCGTCCAAGATGATTTATTAGCCAAGCATTTTTCTTTTGTGTAAAAATCTTGAAAGTATGAAAATCTTTTAAAGTCAAAAATGCACCAAAAGCTCCAAAAAATAGGTATAAAACACTATTGTCAATTTGTTGGAATAACCCATAAATTCCCAGTAGAACCATTCCAGTAGAAATAATGAGCATTGAACCCGAGATTACTTTATCTTTCCAATCTGCTTTGTTTTTTGACCGAAGTGTCAATGCCCGATTGCCTGCTAATACCAAATAGATTGTAAATATACCTATCAGAAACAAAAATAAATTTTTATGATTTGGCAATCTGGCTACAAAAAGTGAAATTAATGAACTTATTATTATTGAATATGAAAATATTTTTCCTGCCTTTTTATGATTAAGTCCTCCTTTTTTAACGAAAATGCTAATTATTCCCGTTATTAAACCAAGTCCACCAAAAAATGCGTGAATGTAAATTAATGTCTTAATCGTTTGCTCCATACTTTGTTTTAATTATTTGTCGGTCTGTTGTTTGCTTTTGGTCGGGTGGCATTACCGCTAACGTTTTGCGGCTTGGCGAAGGGCGGGATTTTTAGCACAAAAGTTCATACGAAGCACAAATGTTTGATTAACCACGAATGTTTCTACGATGCACGAAACCCCGCCTTTTGCCAAACCGCTGTTAGCAGTAGTGGTTCTTTTTCGTCCGTCATTTTGATAGTTTTAGAATTTTAAATGCTCCTTGTCCAACGATGAAAAATACAATTGTCCCAACGATAAGGTCGGGATATTTCGAGTTCGTCAAGTAAACAAGTCCGCCAGCAACAATTACTCCGAGATTTACGATTACATCATTAGATGTGAAAATTATGCTTGCTTGCATATGTGCTTCCTTGCTTTTGCTTTTTTGTAATAGATATAAGCAAAGTCCATTGCCGATAAGTGCAAGAATTGAAATAATAATCATTGTCTGAAATGCTGGAACTGCTTCCATTCCTAAAAATCGTCTTATAACTTCAATGAAACCGAAAACGGCAAGTGTCAATTGTAAATAACCTGCTGATTTTGCGATGTTCTTTTTTCGTGTCATTGTCCCACCAACTGCAAAGAGTGCAAGTCCGTAAACAATGCTATCGGCAAGCATATCCAAACTATCCGCCACAAGTCCCATTGAATTTGAAATAAAACCTGTCGTTAGTTCAAGTGCAAAAAAGAAAAAGTTAATCGCTAAAACCTGCCAAAGTAATTTTCTTTCTCTGTCTGTGTTCTCTGTTGTAGCTGTGTAATTGTCTGCCGAAACGCTGTCAATAATAGAAGTGTCAAACTTTAAGTTGTCAAGTCGCTGAAAAATTTGGTCGTGGTTGTCTGTATGAAAAACGGTCAGTTTTCTTTTTGCAATATCAAAGTCTAACGAGTTGATATTTGTCAAGTCGGCAAGTTTCATCCGTATCATTTGTTCTTCGGATGGGCAGTCCATTTTTGATATTTTAAATGTCGTTTTCTGCATTGTCTATTGATGTCGGTTGGGTCGTCCTACCATTACTGCTAACGGTTTGGGTATTGGCGAAGAAGGGGCATTTGAAAACCGTCAGTCGAATATACGCACAAATGTTGATAGTTGCACAATTGTTCAATTACTTCCGTCAGCCCCTTTTTTGCCAATACCGTGT
>JAFEAI010000252.1 GCA_018266475.1 Bacteroidota bacterium | reverse complement strand
CACACATCGACGAGCTGACCAAGACGCTGCTGATCATCCAGACCTTTTTGGAGAGCGGTGGCTACTACCACACGCGGATGATGGGCTGAGGCAGAAGAGTGATTGGTGACTGGTGATTGGTGATTGGAGGTCTCCCGTTTCACATTTCACCTTTCACATTTCCTATTTCCAGTAGCTATCTTATCGCATCCAAAGTTGACGGCATCCCCGTCGATCGCGGCACCTGCCCCATGAGCGAACGCACCATCGTACACCTGGATTTGGACAGCTTCTTCGTAAGCGTGGAACGCCTGAAGCACCCGCAGCTGCAGGGCAAGCCCGTGCTGGTGGGCAGCGACAGCGACCGCGGTGTGGTGGCATCATGCAGCTACGAGGCGCGGGCCTTCGGGGTGCGCAGCGCCATGCCCATGCGCACCGCCAAGCAGCTCTGCCCGGAGGCCGTCATCCTGCGCGGCGACAGCGGGTCGTACATGAAGAAGAGCGACGAGGTCACCGAGATCATCCGCGCGCGGGTGCCGCTCTTCGAGAAGACCAGCGTGGATGAATTCTACGTGGACCTCAGCGGCATGGAGCGCTTCTTCGGCGCACTGAAGCTGGCCAGCGAGCTGCGCCAGTACATCAGCAAGGAAACCGGGCTGCCCAACAGCTTCGGGCTCAGCATCAACAAAACGGTGAGCAAGGTGGCCACCAACACCGCCAAGCCCAACGGCCAGCGCGAGGTGGAGCGCGGCACCGAGAAGCCCTTCCTGGCACCGATGTCCATCGAGGCCATTCCTGGCGTGGGGGAAAAGACCGCGCACCTGCTGCGCAGCATGGGCGTGGCGCGCATCCAGACCATGCAAGATCTGCCCGTGGAGCTGATGCAGCGGCTGCTGGGCGAACACGGCCCGGTGCTGTGGCGCAAGGCCAACGGCATCGACAACAGCCCCGTGGTGCCCTGGCACGAGCGCAAGAGCATCAGCACCGAGCGCACCTTCGAGCGCGACACCATCGACCTGGTGAAGCTGCGCGGCCTGCTCACCGCCATGGCCGAAAACCTCGCCTACCAGCTGCGCAAGGGCCAAAAGCTCACCAGCTGCATCGCCGTGAAGATCCGCTACGCCGACATGAACACCCACACGCGCCAACAGCGCATCGGCTACACCGCCGCAGACCACCTCATCCTGCCCGTGGTGCACGAGCTCTTCCGCGCGCTGTACGACCGCCGCCAGCGCATCCGCTTAGTGGGCATCCGCTTCAGCCACTTAGTGGGCGGCGGCCACCAGATGGACGCCTTCACCGACACCGAGGAGGCCATGAACCTCTACCAGGCCATGGACAAGATGCGCAAGCGCTTCGGCGACCGTGTGGTGATGCGCGCCACCGGCCTGGAGGCCAAAAGCATCGGCCGCATGGACAACCCCTTCGACGGGCAGGCCCCGGTGCTGCTGGCGAACAGGAGGAGTTGATTGGATCAGATAATCAGAAGATCAGAAGATCAGATGATCAGAAGATCAGAAGATCAGATGATCAGAAGGTCAGATGATCAGATGATCAGATGATGAGATGATGAGAATGCCGCGCTCCGTTGGATGCGGTGCGTTCAATTTTCTGATCATCTGATCGACCAATTATCTGATCAGCATTAGGGCGTGTCCCTTCCCGCCCGCAAACCCAACGCACGGGCCGGGTGCTCCGCTGTAGTCCCGGCCAAGCGGCCAGCGACTGCTCGCACTGCGGGGGCTCCCGCCGGTCGCCTCCTCGTTGCGGCATCCGCAATGACCTTCTTGGCCGGGAGCTGCCGCTACGCCCCCTCACGCACGTACTACCGATCCGTTCTACGGGCCAAATCGCTTGCTGGGCTTGCGGCTGGTGTGGCGCACTTGGTAGACAAACACATCGCCCTCCTTGATCTTGTATACCACCCGATAGGGAAAGCCCTCCAACAGGGCATGGCGGAACGCTCCTTCCCGGAGCTGGAAGCCATGGGGGTTCCGTGCAATGTACTGAAAGCAGTTCTGCAACTCGTCCAGGAATCGAAGGCCCAAGCCCTTGCTGCGGCGCTCGTACCAAATGGCAACTGCCGAGAACTCGCGCACCGCAATGGCCCGGACGCGCAACCGGTACGTCATTCCTTCAAGGCGCCACGTGCCATGCGCAGGGCTTCCTCCATGCTCACGTATGCATCCTCACCACTCTCCTGGCGGCGCTCGATCTCACACAGCTCAGCGAGTTCTTCATCACTCAACCCTTCGGTATCCTGCTGTCGCTTCAGCAAGGACCGGATGCGCTCCAACAAGCCAGTGCTCTCCTCCTTCTGGAGCAGTTGCAGGATCTCGGCGCGGAGGTCGATGGCGGTCATGATGCGGAACAAGGACGACCAAAGATAGCACGATAGGCTGCCGCTGCGCCCCCTCACGCGGGTTCGCGGGGGATCACAACGTGCTGTAGTACTCCTTGATCTTGAGCGCCATCAACTTCCTCCGTTCCAGTAGGAATCCCGGGTAATCATCAATGCTCATTTCCATGATTCCCGCAGGCACGCAGTTCGCCTCCAAATTGCTCAAGAGGTCCTGTTCTGTAACGATCCCGCTGATCTGCCGATCGTTGCGCTGGATCTGTTCCCGAATAATCCCAAAGTACTCTACCGGTGGCTTGTTGCCCACCTTGACGTTCACCTCGGACTGCATGTACACGTAGTTGGCGATCTGGTTGTACTGCCCACGGGCAATGCCATGTTTCTTCAGATAGTCCTTCGGGAACAGGTGATGAATGTCGCCACGCAGTTCGACCAGGTCTCCGACCAGCACATCGCTGGACAGGAATCCCTTGTCATTCGCCTTCACCTGTGCGGCAAGGAACACATGGAAATAGGGGCTACTTGCCACCGATGTATCCATGCTCTGGGGCAGCGAAGCATTCCAAAATGCCTCCGACAGCTCCCCTTCCTCCTTCTCCTGCAAGTATTCCCCCATGGACTTCTGGGTGATCTGCCGGATATCGAAGTCAAACAGGCTTTCCGGGGCACCCGAGTAGCGTCCGGTCAAGATCGAGTAAACGAACCACTTGCGCACATACTGTTCAATCGCCACTTGGTTCACGCCCTGGTCGCGCAGCTTCAGGTACACGATGTAGGCGAAGTTGATCGCGTTCATGGAGCGGATAAGCTTCGATGAAATGAAGCCGGCGGACTTGATGATCATCAGGAACCGCTTGAAGTTCGTTTCGCCAATGAAGCTGTTGACGCCATCCGTCAAGCGCTTGTAGGAATCCGCCATGATCGCTTCTTCGTACACACGGGTCTCGAAATTCCTCCCGGACAACAGGCTGACCAGGTCCGAAAGTCGCCCGCGATTGAACTGGGAGGTGAATGCAACACGGATCACGTCGTTGTAAGTCGGGTTGTAGAGTTCCTCATTTTCATTCTTCAACCAAGCCATCTTCTTGAAGAAGTCAGTCCGTGCAAACTCTTGATCATGGTCCACGATCTTATCATGGAACTCGGGTGCCACGGCCAGGTGGCTGAAGTAATCGATCGCCTTGCGAAGGACGTTGCCGCCATGGGTCGTGTCGGCCGCGATCTTGCTCATCGCGAAATCCGCCTGGCTCAACACCACGCCCTTGGAATTGATCCGGATGAAGATCTCCGTCACGGTCTCGATGTCCAATTCGGGCACCAGTTCGATCATGCCGATCGGCTTCTTCACAATGCTCGTCAATCGCGAGAAGGACTGCTCGATCTGTTCCTCCTCCACGTCGGGATTCAATGCGGAGTATTCACGCACGAGCCTGATCAGGCCAACCTTCCCCGAGAGTGCATCGGCAATGTCGGGCAGCCAGGTCTTGTCCTTCAAGATCGCAGGGTTCTGCACCTCGAAGCGCTCATTGATCGGATCAAAAGCGATCCTGATCTTCACCCTACGGTAGTGCTTGTCGATTACGTACTGCCCCAAAATAGCTGCTGTGAGCGCCGTGATGCGCTGCTGGCCATCGATCAGCACCTTCTTCCCCTCGCTCACACTCCCGTCCTTCAGCCGCACATTGGGATTGCGCCATGCGATGATGTAGCCAATGGGGAAGCCTTGGTACAGGCTGTCCATCAGGTCGCGGACCTTCGAGCTGTCCCAAACGAATGGCCGCTGGATCTCAGGTATGGCGATCTCACCGGAATTCACCCAAGCGAGCACGGTTTCAACGAGATGCTGGTTAACGGAATACTTCTGCATGATGACGTGGCGTAAATACCTTGAAGGCGGCAAAGTACTGGATGGCGCACCTACACCGTCAAGCGCATCGACAGCGACTTCTTCGGGGAGGAATGAGCACCTCACCTGTTCCCATACCGCGGATCCGCCTTCCACGGCAACTTCTCCAGGCTTTGCGTGCGCAGCGAGCAATGCCCGAACTCCTCTTCCACCACGCCCGTGAGGCGGTACACGCCGCGCCCGCGGAACGGATAGCGCGCCGCCACCGAGGGGAACTGCGTGCTGTCCCACAGCTCGCCTGCGGTATCGATGAACGAGCCGAAGCTCATCCACTCGCCGGTGCGCGTGCTGGCGGGCTTTACGTGTACCATGTAGCCCAGCATGATGACTCGCTTGCCGATGTGGTGGGGCATTTCGTGCTTGAGGATGGTTGGGGGGTAGTTCGCAGTTCGTCGTTCGTAGTTGTCAGTTGTCGGTTGTCCGTTGTCCGTTGTCCGTCGGAAATCGTCGGAGGCAGCCCTGACAACCGACAACTGACAACTATCAACCGTCCCCACCTTCGCGCCTTCGCGTCTTCGCGTAAGCTCCTTGGCGCTCTTGGCGTCTTGGCGGTTCTCTTCCCCGCTTTCCACCAGCCCGAACGGATCCCCCAACGGAAAGCCCAGCAGTTCCAGCTCGTCGTAGGCATCGGCCAGTGGGTAGTGGTGCAGCGCGGGCAGCAGCGGCTCTTCCACCTTGGTGATGAAGAGGTCGCCATCACTGGTTACCGCAGCCGGATTGTGCAGCAGGGTAAGGTCCCACAGCAGCTGCGGCTTGCTCTTGCCGGTGAAGCGCAGTGCGCCCGTGCGGATCAGGATGCGCGCCTGTTCCAAGGGCAGTGGCACGCGGTGCAGCAGGTCCTCCAAGTCGGCGTACGGTCCGTTGCGGTGGCGTTCGTGCAGCAGCAGTTGCACGGTTTCGGCGGTAAGGCTTTTGATGTTGGCGAGGCCGAGGTAGATGCGCGAGCGTGGATCGGAGCTATCGCGTCTAGCTAATCTGTCGCGATGATCTGAGCTGTCGCGTCGACCCAATGGGCCGACTGTACGGATAGTACAGCTAGCCGTACAGCTCCGGGGATCTTCCCCGGAGCGCAGCAGGGAGCACAGCTCCCCGCTCACGTTCACGCAGGGCGCTTCGATCACCGCCCCATGCCGCCGCGCCTCGTGCAGGTAGAATTCCAGGCTGTAGAAGCCGCCGAAGTTGTTGGCCACGGCCACCAAAAATTCCAGCGGGTGGTGGGCCTTCAGCCAGAGGCTCTGGTAGCTCTCCACGGCGTAGCTGGCGCTGTGGCCCTTGGCGAAGCTGAAGCTGGCGAAGCTCTCGATCTGCCGCCACACCTCTTCAGCCTGCCCGGGCGGGTGGCCTTTCGCTGTGCAGTTGGCGAAGAACTTCTCCTGCACGGCCTTGAACTCGGGCCGGTCGCGGAAGCGGGCCGTCATGCCGCGCCGCAGCAGGTCGGCTTCCTCCAGGTTGAGGCCCGCGTAGAGGTGCGCCACCTTCAGCACGTCCTCCTGGTACACCATCACGCCGTAGGTGTCGGGCATGATCTCCAGCAGCTCCTGGGGCGCGCGCTTCACGCGTTCGGGGTCGTTGTGCCGAAGGATGTACTCGCGCATCATGCCGCTTTCGGCCACGCCCGGACGGATGATGCTGCTGGCGGCCACCAGCGTGAGGTAGTCCTCCACGCGCAGCTTCTTCAGCAGCATGCGCATGGCGGGGCTTTCCACGTAGAAGCAGCCCACGGTGTCGCCTGTGCGCAGCAGTTGTTTGATGGCGGGATCCTGCTTGAAATGCGGGATGTCGTGGATGTCGGTGTCAGTTGTCAGTTGTTGGTTGTCAGTTGATCGTTGTTCGTTGTTCGGAGCGCCCGGACAACCGACAACTGACAACTGCCTCACCAACTCCACCGCATCCCGTATATGCCCCAGCCCACGCTGGCTCAGCAGGTCGAATTTGTGCAGGCCGAGGTCCTCGCATTCCAGCAGGCTTAGCTGCACCACGGGGAAGCCCTTGGGCGGACGGAAGAGCGCTCCGAAGTGCGCCACGGGCTTGTCGGTGATGACGATGCCGCCCACATGCACACCGAACTGGTGCGGCATGCCGATCAGCTTTTGCGCGTAACGCACCACGGCCCGCGCCACGCGGTCCAGTTCGCGGCTGTTGGCCTGTTCGCTGGGCTTTCCGCCGCCGTAGCGGCTTCTGCCCTCACTGAGCGCATCGATCTCCTCCGGCGGCAGCCCCACGGCCTTGCCCAGCTCGCGCACGGCGCCGCGCCATTGGAAGGTGGTGTAGGTGGCCACCTGCGCGGCATGGGTTTCCGATACATTGCCCTGTGCGGAGCCGAAGGGCCCATTGTACTTCCCAAACACATACCGGTACACCTCGTCGCGGTCCTTCCAGCTGAAGTCGATGTCGAAGTCGGGCGGCTTTTTGCGGGCGGTGCTGATAAAGCGCTCGAAGTAGAGGTTGAGCTCGATGGGGTCCACGTCGGTGATGCCGAGGCAGTAGGCCACCAAGCTGTTGGCGCCGCTGCCGCGCCCCACGTGGAAGAAGCCGCGACTGCCGGCGTAGCGCACGATGTCGTGGTTGATGAGGAAGTAGCTGATGAAGCCCATGCGCTCGATCACGTCCAGTTCGTGGCGCATGCGCGCGAGCACCTGGGCCGTGGGTTGCGGGTAGCGGCGATGCAGCCCCTCCAGCGTATCGCGGTGCAGCCGTTCACGGTCCAATGCCAGGCTGGTACCGAAGACCTTGCGGGTTTTGTCGCTGCCGTCGAATCCGATGCTGCATTGCTCCAACAATTGCTCGGCGTTGCGCAGCAGCTCTGGAAAATCGCGGTAGATGCGGCGCACCTCTGCTTCACCGCGGAAGGTTTCGGCAGGGTTCGCGAGTTCTTCGGCAGGCAGCAGGCTGATCAGCGTATTGCCGGCCATGGTGCGCAGCAGGCGGTGGGCGTTGAAGTCCCCCGGGCCTGTTCCGGGGTTGTTGCGGAAGGTGACGGGCAGCAGGGCCACCAGCTCGTTCAGCCGTTTGGCCCACGGGCTGAAGGGAAGGCGCGTGAGTTCGGCAGGTTTGATGCCGATGCGCTCGTTGGGGTGCAGGGTGCGCGGCGGCGTGGTGAAGGGCAGGATGAAGAAAGCATCAGGCAGTTCCGGCGGCTCCACGGGCAATGCTTCGCCTTCCAGCAGGTGCGGACTGAGCAGTTCGTTCAGTTGCTGGTAGCCGTTGTTGTTCTTCGCCAGGCCGATGTACAGGAGCTTCGATCCTTGGCGGAATTCGATGCCGGCCACCGGGCGGATGCCATGGTTGCCAGCTAGGCGCACAAAGTCGGGGATGCCGGCGGTGTTGTGGATGTCGGTGAGCGCGAGCGTGCGCACGCCCGCTTTGGCGGCCTCTTCCAAGAGGACTTCCGGCGAGAGGATGCCATACTTGAAGCTGAACCAGCTGCGCGCGTTGAGGAACATGATCGACGGGTATTGTGGCGATCTTGAGACGGATAAGATAGCGACTCCTTTGCCTCAGGGTCCCCTTCGGGAGACCACTGAGGGAGCAAGTCCCATCAAGGCCTCGCGCAGCGGACCTTGACGCACAAGAAGATAGCGAACCGACTCCTCTGCCTCAGGGTCCCCTTCGGGAGACCACTGAGGGAGCAAGTCCCATCAAGGCCTCGCGCAGCGGACCTTGACGCACAAGAAGATAGCGAACCGACTCCTCTGCCTCAGGGTACCCTTCGGGAGACCACTGAGGGAGCAAGTCCCATCAAGGCCTCGCGCAGCGGACCTTGACGCACAAAAAGATAGCG
>JAFEAI010000251.1 GCA_018266475.1 Bacteroidota bacterium | reverse complement strand
TGGACATTCTGCAAGGACTCAATTCCGCCCAGCGCGCCGCCGTGGAGGCCACCGACGGCCCCACCATGGTGATCGCCGGGGCGGGCAGCGGCAAGACCAAGGTGCTCACCGTGCGCATCGCCCACCTGATGGCCAAGGGGGTGGACCCCTTCCGCATCCTGGCGCTCACCTTCACCAACAAGGCCGCCAAGGAGATGAAGGAGCGCATCGCCAAGCTGCTGGCCGGCGTGCCCGGCATGGGCGCCGAGGCCCGCAACCTGTGGATGGGCACCTTCCACAGCGTGTTCGCCCGCATCCTGCGCAGCGAGGCCGACAAGCTGGGCTACCCCAAGGACTTCACCATCTACGACACCGACGACAGCCGCTCGCTGATCCGCACCATCGTAAAGGAACTGCAGCTGGACGACAAGCTCTACAAGGCCAACCAGGTGCATGGCCGCATCAGCATTGCCAAAAACAACCTGCTGGGGCCCCAGGACTACCTGCTCAACGCCGAGCTGATGGCCAGCGACGCCGCCAACCTGCGCCCGCACATCGGCACCATCTACCAGCAGTACGCCGCCCGCTGCTACCGCGCAGGCGCCATGGATTTCGACGACCTGCTCTTCCTCACCAACATCCTCTTCCGCGACCACCCGGACGTGATGCTCAAGTACCAGCAGCGCTTCCAGTACATCCTGGTGGACGAGTACCAGGACACCAACCTGGCCCAGTACAACATCGTGCGCACCCTGGCCGCACGCCACCAGAACCTCACCGTGGTGGGCGACGACAGCCAGAGCATCTACGCCTTCCGCGGCGCCAACATCCAGAACATCCTCAACTTCCAAAAGGACTGGCCCGAGCACCGCGTCTTCAAGCTGGAGCAGAACTACCGCAGCACCAAGAACATCGTGGGCGCCGCCAACAGCCTGATCGAAAAGAACAAGGAACGCTTGGACAAGACCGTGTGGACCGACAACGAAGACGGCGCCCCGATCGAAGTACACCGAAGCCCGGGGGACAACGAGGAAGGGCGCTTCGTGGCCGACGACATCTTCAGCACCAAGATGCACGGCCAGCTGCACAACAAGGACTTCGCCATCCTGTACCGCACCAACGCGCAAAGCCGCAGCATGGAGGAAGCCCTGCGGAAGATGAACATCCCCTACCGCATCTACGGCGGCCTCAGCTTCTACCAGCGCAAGGAGGTAAAGGACCTGATCGCCTACTTCCGCCTTACCTGCAACCCGCATGACGAGGAAGCCCTCAAGCGCGTGATCAACTACCCCGTGCGCGGCATCGGCCAAAGCACCATCGACAAGCTGACCGTGGCCGCAGGGCAGCTTGAAAAGAGCCTTTGGGACACCATCTGCGAGCACCTGCACGAGGTGGGGCTGCAGCAGGGCCTGCAGACCAAGGTGGCCAATTTCGTCATGATGGTCCGCAGCTTCCAGACCATGCTGGACACCCGCAGCGCATACGAACTGGGCGAATACATCGCCCGCACCACCGGCCTGCTGCAGGACCTCTTCGCCGACAAAACCCCCGAGGGCGTCAGCCGCTACGAAAACATCCAGGGCCTGCTCAACGGCATAAAGGAATTCAGCGATCCCGCCAGCGGCGGCGGATCCACCGCGCCCGGCACCGACCCCGATGCCGACGGGCCCGTGCTGCGCACCCTGCCCGACTTCCTGATCGACGTGGCCCTCCTTACCGATGCCGACAACAACGACCCCAACGACCAGGACCGCGTAAGCCTGATGACCATCCACAGCGCCAAGGGCCTGGAGTTCCCCTACGTGTACATCGTGGGCCTGGAGGAGAACCTCTTCCCCAACATGATGGCCATGAACAGCCGCGCCGAACTGGAAGAGGAACGCCGCCTCTTTTACGTGGCCCTCACCCGCGCCGAAAAACGCTGCACCCTGAGCTACGCCAACAGCCGCTACAAATGGGGCACCCTGCAAAGCGCAGAACCCAGCCGCTTTTTGCAGGAGATCGACAACAAGTACCTGCAACTCCCCGCGCGCCGCGAAGCACAGGCCTTCAGCAGGGGGCCCTCCTTCATGGAGCGGAACGGCTTTGCACCAAGGCCCGCAGCCCCCGTACAGCGCAAAACCTTCCAGGAGCGCGAAAGGCCCGTGGCCACGGCCCCTTCCGCCCCGCCGGCACGCAACCTCAAGCGCATTGCGGCAACGGGAAAGGCCCACACACACGCCGCAACAGGCCATGCCACGGCCGAAGACCTCGTGGAAGGCGCCACCGTGGAACACGAACGCTTTGGAAAGGGCAAGGTGGTGCGGGTGGAAGGCCAGGCACCGGACCAGAAAGCCACCATCTTCTTCCCCGCTGCCGGGCAGAAACAACTGCTGCTGCGGTTCGCCAAGCTGAAGCTGGTGAACGGCTGACCCTCCCGGGATCCCATTTCCCCGCACCCTATATTTGGCGGCGATCCCGCGTGACCTCCGCCGCCGGCCAATGCCGCAACACGGTCACCCCATCCCGCACATGACCATCGAGTTCGACTACAACACCGCCCGTCCGCAATTGCCCATCCCCGAGTACGGCCGCCACGTGCAACGCATGGTGGACCTGTGCATGGAAGAGGCCGACCGCGGAAAGCGCACCAAAATGGCAAGGGCCATCGTGCAGACCATCGGCAAGCTGAACCCGCAGCTGCGCAGCAATGCCGACAGCGAGCGCACCCTGTGGGACCACCTGCACGTGATGGCCGGCTACAACCTGGACGTGGACGGGCCCTACCCGCGGCCCAGCGCCGAGGAACGCGCCGCAAAGCCTGCGGCCGTGGCCTACCCGAAGACGGACATCCGCTTCGGGCACTATGGCAAATTGGTGGAGCGCATGGTGGCCGAATGCACCGCCATGGAGGAAGGACCGGCCAAGGCCGCCTTCACCCTGGCCATTGCCAACCAGCTGAAGAAGCAATTCCTCACCTGGAACCGCGACAGCGTAGGCGACGGTGCCATCGCAAAGGACCTCTTGGAACTGAGCAAGGGCAAGCTGCGCTTGGCGCCGGACCAGCAACTGACCAGTGCCGAAGCCATCCTGCAGGCCCAGCGCAACGGACCGCGCAACGCCGTGGACCCCGTGCGCAAGCGCCACGGCAACAACGGCAACGGCAAAAAGCGCCGCCGCAACAAGAAGAACAGGCACTAGGCCCACCGCCGAATTGATGGTGCCATGGCACTTCGGCCATTGGTAAAGCCTCGCCCACTTACAACCGGTTGTTGATAGCCTGTGCCCGCCACCCGGCGGGCACAGTGCATTCCGCCCTTGCTTCGCCACATGGGAAGTTTCAAAATTGAAGGCGGGCACCGGTTGAGCGGCGAGCTGGTGCCGCAGGGAGCCAAGAACGAGGCCCTGCAGATCCTTTGCGCGGTGCTGCTCACCAGCGAGCCGGTGACCATCCACAACGTGCCGGACATCGTGGACGTGAACAAGCTGATCGACCTGCTGCGCGCCATGGGCGTGCAGGTGGACAAGCTCGGCGACGGATCATGGCGCTTCCAGGCCCGGACCGTGAACCTCGAATTCTTCCTGGACCCCGAATACAAGCGCCTGGGCGGTGGCCTGCGCGGCAGCGTGATGGTGGCAGGCCCCGCCCTGGCACGCTTTGGCCGGGGCTACATCCCCAGCCCCGGCGGCGACAAGATCGGCCGCCGCCGCATGGACACCCACTTCACCGGCTTCGAAAAGCTCGGCGCCACCATCAACTACGACGAAAACGACGCCTTCTACCGCGCCGAGGCCAAGCGCCTCAAAGGATGCTACATGCTGCTGGACGAAGCCAGCGTGACCGGAACCGCCAACCTGGTGATGGCCGCCACCCTCGCCGAGGGCCGCACCACCATCTTCAACGCCGCCTGCGAACCCTACCTCCAGCAGCTCTGCCACATGCTCGTGCGCATGGGCGCCAAGATCCACGGCATCGGCAGCAACCTGCTCCACATCGACGGCGTGAAGGAGCTCGGAGGCACCGAGCACCGCATGCTGCCCGATATGATCGAGATCGGCTCCTTCATCGGCCTGGCCGCCATGACCCGCAGCAACATCACCATCAAGGACACCGGCTACGACCACCTCGGGGTGATCCCCGACGTGTTCCGCAAGCTCGGCATCACCGTGGAACGCCGCGGCGACGACATCCATGTGCCCACGCACGAACACTATGCCATTGAACCCTTCCTGGACGGCAGCAACCGCGTGATCAGCGACCATCCCTGGCCCGGCTTCACGCCCGACCTCATCAGCATTGTGCTGGTGACCGCCACCCAGGCCCGGGGCCATGTGCTGATCCACCAGAAAATGTTCGAGAGCCGCCTGTTCTTCACCGACAAGCTGATCGAAATGGGCGCCCAGATCACCCTCTGCGACCCGCACCGCGCCTTGGTGATCGGCAAGAATTTTGAAAAACCCCTGCGTGCCATCCGCATGACCAGCCCTGATATCCGGGCGGGGGTTTCCCTGCTGATCGCCGCATTGGGCGCGGAAGGCACCAGCACCATCGACAACATTGAGCAGGTGGACCGCGGCTACCAGCGCATTGCAGAACGCCTGAACGCCCTGGGCGCAAAGATCCAGCGGCTGCCCTGAACCCTGCGTCCCGGGCAGCACCCACGTGCCCGCATCCGTGCGAACTTCGCCCCATGAAAATCCCCTGTGCCGCCCACCTGGTCCTCCTGGCCACCCTCTCCTGCACGGCCCTCCATGCGCAGGAGCGCATCTCCGGCATCACCATCGGCCAACAGGCTCCTGAGATCGCCATGCCCAATCCGCAAGGAGACACCCTGCGGCTTTCCCAACTCAACGGATACATCACCCTGGTGGACTTCTGGGCCAGCTGGTGCCGCCCCTGCCGCATGGAAAACCCCGAACTGAGGGCCACCTTCCACGCCTACAAGGACAGCCTGTACGCCGCCGCCAAGGGATTCAGGGTGTTCAGCGTGAGCCTGGACCGCCAAGGCGGCGCCGCAGCCTGGAAAGCAGCCATTCAACAAGACCAACTGGACTGGCCCTGGCATGTGGCGGCCGTGGAAAGCGGCATCAACCCTGCCGCCAACCAGTACCAGGTGCGCTTCATCCCCACCAACGTGCTCATCGACGCGCAAGGCAAAGTGATCGGCATGGACCTGCACGGCGAAGATCTGGCGCACGCCCTGGACAAGCTCCTTGAACGCGATCCGCAACGCATGGCGGCCCTGCGCAAACAGCAGGCACAGGCCCGCAAGGAAGCGGCAAAGGCAGCGCGCAAACACAAGCGTGCCGCAACCCCGTAATTCCGCAGCACTGCGGATTCCTCAACCTCCCCGCTTTCCGGCATGATGTTGGCAACACACCGCCATCCCGTCAACCTACATTTGCACCATGAACCTCTCCCCGCTGATGAACAAGACCCGCATCGCCCTGGCATCCGGCGTGATCCTGCTGGCCGCATTCGGCTTTACCGCGCGCAACACCGAAGGCGGGCCGGCCAAGGACGGCACCGCCATTGGCGACAAGGCGCCCGAGCTGGCCTTTTACAACGTGGACAGCACCAAGGTCATCAAGCTCTCCTCGCTGAAGGGCCAGTATGTCCTGATCGATTTTTGGGCCAGCTGGTGCGGCCCCTGCCGCAGGGAAAACCCCAACGTGGTGCGGGCCTACGAGAAATACGGCAAGGCGAAGTTCAAGCAAGGCAAGGGCTTCACCATCTACAGCGTGAGCCTGGACAAAAGCCGCAGCGCCTGGAAACAGGCCATTGAACAGGACAAGCTGAACTGGCCCAACCATGTGAGCGACCTGCGTGCCTGGAGCGCGGAAGGGGCACGCATTTATGGCGTGAACTCCATCCCCATGAACTTCCTGATCGATCCGGAAGGCATCATTGTGGCCAAAAACCTGCGCGGCGACCAGCTTGACAAGGCGCTGGACCCCTTCGTAAAGAGCTTCTGACCCCGGCACGGCACCGCCCTCCCTGGTTTTTCCGGCATGGTGCCCGCCAGCGGCCTGCCGATCTGTCCCCATCTTCGCGCCGCAATGGCCGGAACGCATGATCGGCATTGTACTTGACCGATGCGCGTACCATTCCGCAATTACAAGAAGAAGATGACCGACCGACCGGAAACCGGCCAAACCGAAGAGCCGCGCGCGGATGCCGCACAGGGCCAACCCCTTGAAACGAACCCAGGTGCCACTGCATCCGATACCGCTCTTACCGACCCCGAAATAGAGCGCCTGCAAGGTGAGCTGGACGCGCTGAAGGTGGAGCACGATGCGCTGCACGACAAGTATGTGCGCACCTTTGCCGAGTTCGACAACTTCCGCAAGCGCAGCGCGCGGGAACGGATGGACCTGCTGACAACAGCGGGCTCGGACGTCCTTAAAAGCGTACTGCCGGTGATGGACGACATGGAGCGCGCCATCAAGCACAATGCGGAGGTCAACGATATTGATGCGGTGAAGAAAGGCTTTGGGCTGATCCACCAGAAGTTTGCCAACATCCTGCAAGGCCAGGGGGTGAAGGCCATGCAGGCCCTGGGCGAGGAATTCAACCCGGACCTGCACGACGCGATCACGCAGATCCCCTCGCCTGACCCCAAGTTGAAGGGAAAGGTGCTGGACGTGGTGGAAACCGGCTATATGATCCAAGACAAGGTGCTGCGCTTCGCCAAGGTGGTGGTGGGCCAGTAGGACCGCCTCCTTCACGCACCGCACTCCACCACCCGAGAAGCCAACAGGCGCAATGAGCAAACGAGACCCCTACGAGGTGCTTGGCGTAGGCCGCAACGCCAGCGCGGACGAGATCAAGAAGGCGTACCGCAAGCTGGCTATCAAGTACCATCCGGACAAAAACCCCGGCAACAAGGCCGCCGAGGAGCACTTCAAGGAAGCGGCCAGCGCCTACGAGATCCTGGGCGACGCTGAGAAGAAGGCCCGCTATGACCGCTTCGGATTTGCCGGCGCTGGCGGCGGCGGCGGCTTCCAAGGGGGTGGCATGAACATGGAGGACATCTTCTCCCAGTTCGGCGACATTTTCGGAGGCGGCTTTGCAGGAGGCGGGTTCGGCTTTGGGGGAGCGCAGCAACGGCGCACCACCAAGGGCAGCAACCTGCGCGTGCGCATGAAGCTCACCCTGGAGGAGATCGCCGATGGCGTGGAAAAACAGCTGAAGTTGCAGAAGCTGGTGCGCGCCAAAGGCACCGAATACGCCACCTGCCCCACGTGCAAGGGTGCCGGCCAAGTACACCGCGTGCAACACACCTTCCTTGGCCAAATGCAAACCGTGGCCACCTGCCCCACCTGCGGCGGCCTGGGGCAAACCGTAGGCAAGCGCGGCGCCGGCAGTGACAGCAACGGCATGGTGCGCGAGGAGAGCGTGGTAACGGTGAAGATCCCGGCCGGCGTGGAGGAAGGCATGCAGCTGAACCTGAGCGGCCTGGGAAATGAAGCCCCTGGAGGCGGCATCCCGGGCGACCTGCTGGTGGTGATCGAGGAGGAAGACCACGCGGACCTGAAACGCGATGGCAACAACTTGCACTACGAAGCCTTTGTCACCATGGTGGATGCCGCATTGGGGGCCAGCATCGAAGTGCCCCTGGTGCATGGAAAGGCCAAGGTGAAGATCGATCCGGGCACGCAGTGCAACCATGTGCTGCGCCTGAAGGGAAAGGGCCTGCCCAGCGTAAACCGCCACGGCGCAGGCGACCTGTTCGTGCATGTAATGGTGTGGACGCCCACGGAGCTGAACAAGGACGAAAAGAAAGTCCTGGAGAAGCTCCGCGACAGCCCCGGCATGCAGCCCAAGCCCACCAACAAGGACAAGGGCTTCTTCGAGCGGGTGCGGGAGATGTTCGCCAACTGAGCCAAGGCACCAACATGAGAAAGCCGACCTCTTGGCCGGCAGTTCATGGCATGCAAGGAGAATATGCTTACCGCCGGAAACGCACGATCCTCGCACTGGCTCCCTCGTGTACCAAGGCTACGTAGCGGCCTTCGCGCAAGCGGTCCACATTCATGGCCAATGCGTTCCTTCCCTGGCGGGCCGACAGCACTGTGTGCTGCACCGTCCGGCCTTGCTCATTGAAAACCTCCACCGTGATCCGCCGGTCGCGGTCACTTTCCAATGCGAAGATCAGCTGCGCCACTGGTCGTAGTGCATCACCACCGCGCCCGTCGTCCGATATCGGCTTCATGCGAGATGCCGTGCCGGCCTTCACCACCCGGGCCAGTTCCACATTCGGGGAAAGGCCATGGAAGCCGTTGGCGACCGTGGCCAATGCACCTTCCTGTGCCTGGGCCATGTTCATGCAGCCCAGGAGGGCCGCTGCGGCAACGGACCGTTTGACCAACTGGAGCGCGTGCCGTTTTCGTATGTGCTTGTTTGTTTTCATGCCGCAAAGCGACAGCATCCGCATCATCCCAATGCGAAGGACGGATGAAGTCTTGTGCGGTTCCGGTGAATTAGCCCACACTTCACCTTTCGGCAACACCGGCAACCTGCGCCAAGGCCCGGAGGTACCTTTGCAGGCCCATGACCATCGTGCTCTTCTTCATCCTCCACTGGTACCTGTCGCTCTTCGTGCAGACCTTCTTCCTGCACCGCTATTCGGCACATCGGATGTTCACCATGAGTCCCTTCTGGGAGAAGGCGTTCCATGTGCTCACCTGGCTGGCCCAGGGCAGCAGCTACCTGAACCCCGCCGTGTACGGCATGATGCACCGCGCCCACCACGTATATGCCGACACGGAAAAAGATCCCCACTCACCGAAGTTTGATGACAACCCTTTCAAGATGATGTGGAAGACGGCCGGCTGGTACAACGGCCTGCTATATGGCACGAAGCAGCCCGAGGAACGCTTCACCCGCGACCTGCCGCACTGGAAGACGATGGAGGTGATCGGCGAAAGCTGGATCTCGCGCATTGCCTGGGGCCTGCTGTACACGGCTTTCTATGCCGCCTTTGCCACGGCGTGGTGGCAGTGGCTGTTCCTCCCCTTGCAGTTCGTGATGGGTCCGCTGCACGGCATGATCATCAACTGGTACGCACACAAGTACGGCTACGTGAACTACCCCACGGACAACACCAGCAAGAACCTGATGCCGCTGGACGTGATCATGCTGGGCGAAGGATTGCACAACAACCACCACACGCATGCGGCCCGCGCCAACTTCAGCACCAAATGGTGGGAGTTCGATCCCACCTGGCCGGTGATCCGGGGGTTGAACGCGGTGGGCATCATCCGCTTGCGGAAGGAGGCCTGACCCGGCGTGGGTCCCGATCAAAACCCGGTCCGTGGTTGTTCCACCCTTCGGGAAACATCGCAAACGCCCCATCCGCCTGATGCATCTCCGTGCGCTGAGACCGGACATCCAAACCCTGGCCCCCGCCTACTTCGGGTTGCCGATGTCCACGGGCGCCTTGGCATTGGCCTCGCATGCCTTGGGCAATGAGGGCATTGCACATTTCCTGTTCGGGCTGAACAAGGTTGAGCTCGCGGTGCTCGGGCTTCTGCTCCTGCTGCGCGTGGTCTTCTTCTTCCCGCACTTCCGCGCTGACCTTGCAGCGCCCGGCAAGGGGGCGGGGTTCCTTACCGTGGTTGCCGCGCTTTGCATCCTCGGCACCGAACAAATGCTGATGGCTTCCGGGGCCTTCACCGTTCTTGCACTCTGGGCCGTTGCGTTCATCGTGTGGCTCCTCCTTTCCTATACGTTCTTCATCCTGGTCACCATCAGCCCCAAAAAGCCCGGCCTCGCGCATGGCATCAACGGCACGTGGCTGCTGTTCGTGGTGGCCGCACAAGCCTTGTCCATCCTGGCCTGTTTGCTTGCGCCCCTTGTTGCGCCCCATCTGCGCCATGCGCTTTTTGCAGCGCTCTTCCTGTACTTGCTCGGCGGCCTGTTCTATGTGGTGGTCATCGGCATGATCTTCCACCGCACCGCCTTCTTCCACATGCGCGCCGATGAGTTCAAACCCAGCTACTGGATCGACATGGGCGCAGCGGCCATCACCACGTTGGCCGGCACCATGCTTGCGGATGCCATGGCCCGCCACGGCATCTACACGGACTTCATTCCCATGCTGAAGCTGGGCAGCGCCTTCTTTTGGGTGGCCGGCACCTGGTGGATCCCGGTGATCCTCATCCTGGAAGTGTGGCGCTACACCATCATCCCGCTGCGGTACCAAGCCGGCCAATGGTCGCTCGTGTTTCCGCTGGGGGTGTACACGCTTTGCACATGGGAGCTCGCGGACATGCTGCAGCTGCCTGTGCTGCAAACCGTCTCGTGGGTCTTTCTGCGCATAGCATGGCTGGCATGGAGCGTCACCTTCCTGGGGATGGCGCACCGGATGTGGAAGCGGTATGGAGCTCGCCAGGGCAGCACACCTGCGCCGGGCATTGGGAACCGCTGAGCCCACGCTTCATCCTGCGTTATACCGTTGTGACAAGCAATATGGTCGGATTTCGGCTTCGCACCGTTCCGACCATTTGCTTGTACACACGGCATTTACCACTGTAGACATTCGGATCGTCCCTTGGACCGATCCGAATGTCACATTGGTATTACTTTGTAGGCATGGCAACACCAGTGATCCGTGGGAACCTCGTGGACATTCCTGCACGCCGCATGTATGCGGCGGAAGTGGCCGTTGAGCATGGGCGCATTGCGTGGATCAAGGAAATCAATGAGGCGGTGCAGGGCTTCATCCTTCCCGGCTTCGTGGATGCGCACGTACATGTGGAAAGCAGCATGCTCATCCCCAGTGAATTTGCGCGCCTGGCGGTAACGCACGGCACCGTGGCCACGGTAAGCGACCCGCACGAGATCGGCAATGTGCTGGGCGTGGAAGGCGTGGCGTTCATGATCGCAAACGGGAAGAAAACGCCCTTCCACTTCTTCTTCGGCGCGCCAAGCTGCGTGCCCGCCACGGTGTTTGAAACAGCGGGGGATTCCATTGATGCGGCACAAGTTGGCGCACTCTTGGAGCAACCGGAGATCCTTTACCTGAGCGAGATGATGAACTTCCCCGGCGTGCTGCACGGCGATGCGGAAGTGCTTGCCAAGATCGCCCATGCGCACCGGCTGGGGAAGCCCGTGGACGGCCATGCGCCCGGACTGCGCGGCGAGGAGGCCCGGCGCTACATCGCCGCAGGCATCAGCACGGACCACGAATGCTTCACGGCAGAGGAAGCGTTGGACAAGTTGAAGCACGGCATGAAGATCCTGATCCGCGAGGGCAGCGCGGCAAAGAACTTCGAGGCCTTGATCGACCTGCTGCGCGACCATCCAACGGAGATGATGTTCTGCAGTGATGACAAACACCCGGACAGCCTGGTGGAGGGCCACATCAACGACCTGTGCGCAAGGGCCGTGGCCAAGGGCATCGATGTGTACAAGGTGCTGCAGGCGGCCTGTGTAAACCCCGTGGAGCACTACAAGCTGCCCATCGGCAGGCTCCGCGAGGGCGATGCAGCAGACCTGATCGTGGTGGAGGACCTGGTGAAATTCCGCGTGCGGCAGACCTATCTGAACGGGAACCTGGTGGCCGAGAATGGCCGCAGCCTGCTCGCCCGCATGCCGGAAGGGCAACCGAACCGGTTCAACTGCACACCGAAAATTCCAAAGGACTTCGCAGTGCCCGCCACCGGGGATGAATTGCTTGCGATCACCGCGCTTGATGGGCAACTGATCACCGGCAAGGAGCGCATGGCCCCCAAGGTTGAAAACGGCCTGGCCATTGCCGACCCCGCACGCGACCTGCTGAAGATCGCCGTGGTGAACCGCTACAAGGACGCTCCTCCCGCCTTGGGTTGGATCAAGCACTTCGGCTTGAAACGCGGGGCCATCGCGGGCAGCGTGGCGCATGACAGCCACAACATCGTGGCGGTGGGCACCAATGATGATGACCTGTGCGCGGCGATCAACTTGATCATTGAAGCACGCGGCGGCGTAAGCCTTGCGGACGGGGCCAGCACCAACATCCTGCCGCTGCCCGTGGCCGGCATCATGACCGATGCCGACGCCTACGAAGTGGCCCGGGCCTACTCGAAGATCGATGCCCAGGCCAAGGCGTTGGGCTCCACGCTGGGCGCACCATACATGACCTTGAGCTTCATGGCCCTGCTGGTGATCCCGCACTTGAAAATGAGCGACCTCGGCATGTTTGACGGGGATGCGTTCCGCCTGGTGGCGCATTGACCGGCCATTTTCCCACGCGCGCAAGCAACGCGAACCGGGTGTACTTCTGTCTTGTTCCTGTCCAAGGGCCGATCCGGCCCCGGCATTCACAAACCCGATCCAGCAACCATGCGCTTCCTCATTACCTCCTTCATTGGCATGGCCACCACCGCCATGCTGGCCCAATGCCCCTTCACTCCCACCGTAAGCCCCGACAATGTGATCTTGTGCCCCGGCGATACGGCCGTGCTCACCACGGAGGCCTACGATGCCTACCAATGGTACAAGGACGAGACGGCGATCCCCGGTGCCACGCACCAAACCCTTACCGTTCACCAAGCAGCCGATGCGGGCTCCAGCTTCACGGTTTCCGCCACATTGGACGGTTGCACGGCAGCCGCCGCCGCGGTGCTGGTGGACGGCTGGGTCTTCCTGCCCCCGTCCGTGATCCACGGCGGGGATGAGCCCATCTCCTCCGGGCCCGAGGTGCAGTTCTGCGAAGGGGATACGCTCACCCTCACCCTGTCGCCGGGCTACACACAGCACATCGCCTGGATGCGCAACGGGGCGGTAATGCCGGGTGAAACCTCACCCACGCTGGTGATCACCACTTCCGGCACGTATACCGCGCAGGCCGCTCCCGCAACGTGCCCCAATTCCGTGATGGGCATCGGCGTGGACATTGATGTGCAGTTCCTGCCCATGGCCCGCCCGGAGATCATTCCCATGGGCGACCAGATCTGCGTGTATCCCACCGGCAATTCCACCCAGTGGTACCTGGCAGGCCAGCCGTTGGCCACAACGAATTGCATCACCCCCCTGAGTTCAGGCCCCTATACGGCAGTGGTGGACTACGGACTGCCGTGCCAGGGCCCGTCCGACCCGTGGCTGGCCTTCGGCATCGGGCCCGTGGCGCCGAAACAACCGGCCATTGCCCCCAACCCCGCCACCGACCAGCTCACCATCACTTGGCCCGCCGCCCTTGTGCCCGGCAGCAGGTGGTTGCTGCTGGACATGGTGGGCAGGCCCGTGCTGTCCGGGTCCATCCCGGCATCCCGCGAACAGGAGATCGGCATGAAGAACTTGCCCGCCGGCAACTATGTGTTGGCCGCGCAGGACCGCAGTTGGCCACCCGTGAAGGTGGTGCTGGTGCATTGAACGATCTGCAAAACAGAAACGGCGGGCACAAGCGCCCGCCGTTTCCGCAGGTAACGCGCCCCTACTGTTCGGTGCCGTCGTACCCGAAGAGGTCCTTGAGGGTCAACTTCTTCACCGGGCCCAGCTTTTCCAGGGCTTTCAGGTCCAGGGTGCCTTCCTTGCCGATGGCGAGGTAGGTATAGTGGCGGCCCTTGATGTGTGCGTTGAAGAACTGTTCCAGCCCGGCAAGATCGCCTTTCTGGATAAGGGGATAGACGATCGCGTTCACATCCTCGGTGAGGCCCCTCCGCTGGAGGGATTCCCAGCTCCAGTAGATGTCCTCCTTGGTGGTGCGGCTGCTTTCGATCTTCTTCAGCGCCGCATCACGGCTTCCGCCGAACATGGCCTCATCGGCGGGCATTTTGTTCATCAGGTTGCTGAGCGCTGCTTCGGCGTCGCCCAGCTTGTCCGCCTGGGTGCCCACGTAGGCGCGCACGTAGCTGCTTTCCTCCTTCTTGGCCGGCATGGTATAGGCCGCGTATGCGGAATAGGCCAGTGCCTTGCCTTCCCGGATCTCCTGGAAAACGATGCTGCTGAGGCCCGACCCGAAGTACTCATTGAACAGCGACGCATAGGGCATGTTGGCCACGTTGAACTTCTCGTCCTTGCTCATGAGCATCAGCTCGGTCTGCACCATGTCGTAGTTCACATAGTACACCTGGTCCTGCTCCGTGGGCAGCTCCACGTAGGGATCCGGCTGCATCCAGCCTTGGAGAATGGACGGGGTTTTGTGCTCCTTGTTCAGCAGCGCCACCGCCTCTTCCGGCGTGCGCTTCCCGTAGTAGAAGTAGCGGTGGTGATGGGTATTGATCCCCTTGATCATGGCGATGAGCTCCTCGGCCTTCACGGCCTTCAGTTGCTCTGCGGAAAGGATGTTGCGCAGCGGTGAGCGCTCGCCATACCGGGCGTAGCTCATCAGGCCCCTGTACAGGATGTTGTTCTTGTCCTTCACGTTGTCGCTGCGTTCCTTCAGTTCGTCCTTCACCAGCTCGGCCAGGGCGGCGGCATCGGGTTTGGGGCCCGCCAGCAGTTCCTCCACCAGGGCCAGCCCTTGCGGCAAACTTTCCTCCAGGCCGGAGAGTGAAACATACACGCGGTCCTGCCCGGCGAAGACGCCGAACTTCACGCCCAGCTTGAAAAACTCCTTCTGAAAATCCGCCGCGGTCCGCTTTGCCGTGCCCAAATACGGCAGGTAGTTCACGGCCATTTTCAGCTTGGGGTCGTCGTAGTTGCCCAGGTCCAGGACCTGTACGAGGGTGAACAGGTCGTTGCTCTTGTTGGGGATCATGGCCAAGGGGATGTCATGGTCCAAGGTGCGGCGCGTAATGGCGGTGGCATAATCCACGAACTGCGGCTTGAGGCGCTGCTCGGGGATGGCCATCCATTGCTTATACCACTCGCTTTGGCGGGCGCGGTTGATGTCCAATGGCGTGATCTTGGGCTTCTCCACGTGGAAGACCTTCTTGTCCTCTCCGGTGCGCTTGAACACGGTGACGCTGTTGTCCTTGAAGTTGGCCTTGGCGAAGGCCACCACCTGGGCCTTGGTGATCTTGCCCATGCGGTCGAAGTAGTCCACCACGTCGTTCCAGTTCTTCTGCAGCACGAAGGCATCGGTGAGCGCATAGGCGCGCATCTCGTTCTGCTCGTTCCAGTACCGGATGCGCTGCTGGCGCTGGTCGTTCACCACGGCCTTCAGCAGCCAGTCGTCAAACTGGCCCTTCTTCAACTTGTCGAGCTCCTGCAGCAGCAGGTTGCGCACCTCTGCAAGGCTTTGCCCCTGCTTGGGGTTGCCGCCCAGGGTGAACTCGGAGTAATCCGCTTGCTCGGAGGAATAGGCATAAGCATCCAGCACCCTCTGCTTTTGCTTGAGGTCAAGGTCGATGAGGCCGGCCTGGCCATTGCTCATCAGGCCGGCGATCAGGTCCAGCATCATGGGATCGCCGCTCTTGGTGCCACCGAAGCGCCAGCCCATGGTGACCCACCCCGCCATGGGGCCGTACACGCTGAGGGTGTCCGGCTTGGTGATGGGCGCCTCGGGCTTGAAGGAGAACGGGGGCACGGGCTTGGCCTTCCATCCGCCGAAGTATTTGTCCACCATGGCGATGGTGCTGTCATAATCGAGGTCGCCGGCCATGATGATGGCCATGTTGTTTGGCACGTAGTAGGTGTTGAAGTACTGGTGGATCTTCACCATGCTTGGGTTCTTCAGGTCTTCACCGGTGCCGATGGTGGTGTGGGTGCCGTAGGGATGGAACTTGTACAGCTCCCTGTTCATGGCCTCGTTGGCCTTGCGGTAGTCGTTGTCCTGTCCGCGGTTGAACTCCTCGAAGACGGCCTCCAGCTCGGTGTGGAAGAGGCGGAGCACCAGGTCCTGGAAGCGGAGGGATTCGATCATCATCCATTTCTCCTGCGCATTTGAAGGAATGTCGTTCACGTACACCGTTTGCTCGGTGCTGGTGTAGGCGTTGGTGCCCTTTGCGCCGAGGGAGGAGATCATCTTGTCGTACTCGTTGGGCGCGGCATACTTGGCGGCCACGTTGCTGAGGCTGTCGATGCGGGCATAGATGAGCGCGCGCTCGCGTTCATCGGTGACGGTGCGGCGCTTTTCGTAGAGGGCGGAGATCTGGTCGAGGAATCCGCTTTCGGTGGCCCAGTCGAGCGTGGCGATCTGGTGCGTGCCCTTGAAGAGCATGTGCTCCAGGTAGTGGGCCAGGCCGGTGGCATCATCCGGGTCGTTCTTGCTGCCCGCGCGCACGGCGATGTTGGTTTGTATGCGCGGTTCGTCCTTGTTCTGCGAGAGGTACACCGTAAGCCCGTTGGCCAGGGTGTAAATGCGCACCTGCATGGGGTCGTTGGGCACGGAGGTGTACGTGTAGCTCTTCTGCGCTTGTGCGGAAAAGGCCAGTACTGCGCTGAGCAGTGGAACGGAAAGGAAGCGTAGCTGCATGGCGTTGGGGATTGGATGCAGGGCACCTACGGTGGTGGTTGCGCGATAAATGTACGTGCCCGGCGGGGCACCGGTACCGCCGCCCGTCACATTGCGGAGGGGCCCCGGCGCAGCATTTGGCCCAGCTTGCGCAGCGGCTTGCGCAGCACGATCAGCGGGGATACGCGTTCGCCGTTCATCCGCCAGGCCCTGTACACCTCCAGGTTGGCCCGCCACACATGGCCCAGCGAGCGGTTGCTCACTCCGCCCAGGCGGAAGCGCACCAGCACCTTGGGCACATAGCGGGCCGGCAGCCGGTGCTTGTAGAGGAAGCGGAACATCAGCTCGTAATCGGCGCTTACGCGCAGCCCGGTGTTGAACAGGCCGTACCGCTGGTATGCGCTGCGCCGGATGTAGGTGCCTAGGTGCGGCGGCATCCAACCGGTGCGGAAGTTTTCACGCTTGTATTCCCCGCCCTTCCAGAAGCGCTTCACCTTGGTGATGTCGGCGGGGTCCACCATCAGGGCATCGCCGTAGATCACGTCGGCGCCGCCCTGCCGGAATGCGTTCACCATGTAGCTCACGGTGTTGCGCGTGGCCATCATGTCCCCGGCGTTCACAAAGGCCACCACCTCGCCGGTGGCCAGGCAGAGGCCCTTGTTCATGGCATCGTACACGCCGTCATCGGGCGCGCTGCGGAACTGGGCGATGCATTCAGCATAGCGCAGCACGCGCTCCTGCGTGCCGTCGGTGCTGCCCCCGTCGATCACGATGTGCTCAATGTCCGCGTGGTCCTGCACCATCACGCTGCGGATGGTCTCATCGATCTCCTTGGCGGCGTTGTAGCACACTGTGATCACGGAAACCTTCATGCGCCTTCTTCCGGTGTATCCTGCAATTTCTCTTCGCCGTGCATCACCCGCCCACGCACCGGCATGGCCGGATTGCCCCGATAGATGGTGTACGCCTTCAGGTCCTTGCCTGTAACGCTGCCCGCGGCCAGCAGGGCGTGGCTCCTTAGGGTGGCACCGCCCAGGACCATGGCGCCGGCACCCACCCAGCTGCCTTCCTCCAGCACCACGGGCCCGGACAATGTGGGGTAGTCGGGTTTCTTGTAGTCGTGGCTGCCCAGGATCAACTTGGCGCCCTGGCTTACCACCACGTTGCTGTGGATGGTAAGCTGATCGATGTTGTCCAACCAGGCGCGCTGGCCGATCCACACATGGTCGCCGATGGTGAGCTTCCACGGGAACTTGATGTTCACCCCGGGGTGGATCACCACGCCCTTGCCCACCTTGGCGCCGAAGAGCCGCAGCAGGAAAGGCTTGGGCGAGCGGAAGGGAAACAGGGGATTGAGGAAGAACAACGCGTTGGTGAAATACCAGAGCGTACGCTTGATGAAGCCCGCGCCCAAGGGGAACCCGGCATTGCTGAACCGGCTGAGGTCTGCGCGGGGGCGGATTCCATTCTGGCCCGTGCTATAGTTGGTCATTCGCCGTACAGAACAACATTGAACCCGGTTTGAGCTTGGCG
Organism: Bacteroidota bacterium; assembly: GCA_018266475.1. Lineage (GTDB taxonomy): Bacteria > Bacteroidota > Bacteroidia > Flavobacteriales_F > PHOS-HE28 > PHOS-HE28. Next base: position 31,729 of record JAFEAI010000251.1, on the reverse strand, counting down.
AAGCTTCTATCAGCTGTGATCAGCGGAATCGCCAAATGAAATGCGGTTGCTCCAATGATCGCATCCGGGAGCTTCAACTTGTACCTTAGCCTAAGGTCGATCGCAATATCCTGGATCGATCGGTGAATTTCTTCAATTTCACATCGCTGCAAAAAATCCTCGACTTGTTCCAAATGACCTATGTCATTCCCATGATAAATCATTGTTTCCATACGCACCATGGCGCTCGCCACAACGTCCTTGCCCTTAAGCATGTCACTCAAGCCGGCATCTCCTGCAAGTATGTACAACACAATGTTCGTGTCCAGTGCGATCCGTTCATTCCTCATCGCGAAGCATCCGCTGGAATTTAACTGGATCTATATGCAACGGGGCCGTCCCAACGAGGTCGGTGAAATCAGCACCTTTCCCCTGCTTACGACCCGCCTTTAGCCGTTTCAAGATCAGGTCGAACTGGCGTTTCGTGGTCTTCTTGGATACCTTGTACACCATGTGACGCTGTTTAGAGGTCCCTTAGGGCAGCCTCAAAGATAGACGATTGACCAATTTATAAACTCACGCTTCGAACAGCCCCATGCTCGCCTCCATCGGCCCTGCATCATCCAAGCATCTCTTTGCACGGGCAAGCGCCCCCCCCGACCATTGGCCATATTCCTGCTGGTCCATTGCACACAGGCGTTCCACGGCTTCCGTGAACACCTCCGGCCGGTCCAAGGGCAGGTCCCAGCCGGCGTGGTCCTGTGCAAGGTTGCGCCAGGGCGTGCGGTCGCTGATCAGCAGCGGCCTGCCAGCGGAAAGCGCCTCCAGCATGGTATGCCCGAAATTCTCACCCGCGCTGGGCATGAAAAGCGCATGGTGCGCCGCAAGCACCATGGGCACGTCCGCCGGCGGCACGGTGCCCGCGTGCTTCACCGCCACATTGGCCGGCAGTTCCGCGATCGCCGCCTGGCACTTCGCCCAATAGGCCCCATCGTACACGGGGCCGTACAGGTTGAATTGCACTTGGCCCTTCACGTGCCTCAAGCACGCAATGGCCAACAGCGTGTTCTTCTCCACGGCGATGCGGGCCACGCTCACCAGCCTGAGCGCCCCGGCGGCCTTGGCGATCGGCTGCACGGCCGCCACCACCTTGCGCGCAAGGTTGGGCACCACCCGCACCTCCGCATGCTTCAGGATGTACAGGCGGATGTCCTTCGCCTCTTCCTCATTGGTGGCCTGGAACCGCACGCCCTTGTACAGGTCCAATGCCCGCGCAAGCGACAGGAACAGCAGCTTCTTCAGCGCTCCGTGGCGCATGGCGCCGCCGGCCAGCATGCCGCGCACGGCCACCACGCGCCGCACGCCCATGCCGCGCGACAACCACAATGGGATGATGTTGAACCACCAGGAATACAGTCCGTTGATGTAGATCGCATCGCAGCCCGTTTCCTTCAGGATGCGCTTCCACGCCTTGCGCGAAACGCCAGCCTCCGAGGCATACCAGGCCTTTTCACCGCCGGGCAAGGTGGTCCACGCATCCGGCGTAATGCCTGCATACGGCGCGTTTTCCGTGTAGTCCGTGTTGCGCGTTACGATGTGGAAGTCGATGCGGTCGCGCAGGTGGTCCACCAGATTGGCCAGGCTGCGTACGGGCCCGCCCGCCTTGTAGCCCGGCAGGTACCAGTCGATGAACACGAGCACCTTGGGCTTATCCATGGCGTTCGGGGATCAGTTCCATCAGGGTGGCCGCCCACTGCGCGGGCCCCCATGCCATGGCGAGTTCCGCGCTGCGCACGCCCATGCGGAGCAGCTCCGCATCGGGCGTGGCCATGGCCTTGCCCAGTGCGTCCTTCAGGCTTTCCTTGTCCCCCGCCTTGAAGCACCAGCCGTTCTTCCCCTCCCGCAGGAAGCGGTGCCTGGCGCCCACGGCGTTGCTCAGCAGCAGGGGAAGGCCCGCCGCTGCGTGCTCATGCACCACCACGCCCCAGGGCTCGTACAAGCTGGGCAGGATGAACACGCCGCATTGCTCCATGTACTTCCATACCTCCTCGGCCTGCACAAACCCCAAGTGCTTCACCCGGGGATGGCGGAACGGCATGGGGTACAGTTCGCCGGTGCCGATGCACCACAGTTCCCAGTCGCCGGCCCGGCCCGCATCGCACAATTCCGCGAAGGCCTCCAGCATGTACTGGTGGCCCTTGCTGGGGATGTAGCGCGCCACGCACAGGAAACGATGCGGGTAGTGCGCCGGGCGGTCCTGCCGGAACCGCTGCGCCAGCGGGCTGAACCGGTCGATGTCGGCCGAGTAGAACCCGAGCTTGGTGCGTTCCTTGGGAAAGCCGAGGTAGTGGGCATAGCGCGCCTGCGCCTTGCCCGTTACCCAGGCATGGGTGAAGGTGCGGCCCACCCACACGCGTGCCGCAGCCACCGCCGCCCACTGCCGTGCGCCGCCGCGCCATGCGGTATCACTGATCATCACCGAGGGGATGCCCCGCTTCACCGCATCGCGGCCCGCACGCAGGTAGGCCTTGTCCACCCAGCCGCTGATCAGCAGGATGTCCGGTGCAAGCTGTGCCGCGAACCGCCGCAGCGAGGCCACGGTGAATTCCTTCCGGTCATGCAGGGTGATCCCGTCCCGTTCACTGAACTCGAACGGCGCCTCATCGTTCACGGGCCAGCGCACAATATGCACCTCCGCACCATGGTCCTTCACCAACCGCTCCACGCAGGCGATCAGGTACGGCGCGATCTCCGTGTACAGGAAAAGCACCTTCTTCATGCCTTTGCAGGGCTGGTTCCGGCGATGCCCGCATCCATCAGTTCGCCGAAGGTGGCCATGGGCAGATCGCCCAGCAGGCGGCGCATCTTGGGCATGGTGCTGCGCAGGTTGTGGTAGGTCATGAAGCGGCGCTTGGCGCCCATGGCCAACCGCGGATGGCCGGGATCCACCTCGCGCGGATGCAGGTAGAACACCACGGGGCGCTGTTCCGCCAGCACCGCCTTGGCCTTGGAACGGATAAGGCTGTAGGGAAAGAAACGGAGGTAGCCGCCCCCGAAGAAATACATCGGCTTGCCGCACATGGAAGCGAGCGAAATGGGGAACTCCACCAGGCGGCCATGCTCCGTAGGCACAATGTGCGGCACGGCCTTGGCCCCCGGCAGGCCGCCATGGCCGCGTTCGCCGGGAAAGATGGATGAATCGTAGGCATGCCCGGCCTCCGCCACGGCATCAAAGAACCAGGGCGTTGCCTTGGTAACGGAAAAGCCCGGCGCACGGTACCCGCGCACAGCGGTGCCTGCGGCTTGCTCAATGATGTCCTTCGCCTTGGTGATGTCGGCCAGGAAGGTGGCACGGTCCTGCGTATACACCAGCTGGTGCGCATAGCCGTGCGAGGCAACTTCATGGCCGCCGGCCAATGCTTCGCGCACCAGGTGCGGGTAGCGCTCCGCCACCCAGGCCAGGAAGAACAAGGTGGTGCGCACCCGTTTTTCCGCGAACACGTCCAGCATGCTGCGGAAGCTGGCCTCCACGCGCGACGGCAGGCCCGCCCATGCCGTGAGCGGCGGCGTGGAGGGCACGTCCAGGATGTGGAACCATTCCTCCACGTCCACGGTGAAGACCGAGCGTTGCATGCAGCCCGCAAAAGTAGGGGCTTTGGCCGCCGGAAAACCCGGGGGCTACGGGCGCTCGGGTATTATCCATGCGCCTGGCGGCGCATGGATATGGCGACTTGAACCACGGATCCACACGGATGCACACCGATAAAGGGAACGTGTTCCATCCGCATGGCCTACCGGATGCGCACCTTGGCAAAGCTGCGCAAGTGCTCCCCGTTGGCAAAGCGGCGCTTGAGCCGCACCACCCACAGCACCATCACCGCCCCGCCGATAATGGAAGGCCAGGCCAGGCGCAGCCATTCCGGCTTTATCAGGGTGAGGTTCACCGCGCTGAAGGCCGTAAGCGCCGCCACGTATGCCCCCAGGAACCCGATGATGTGGCCATAGAGCCAACGGCGCTTGTCCTGTTGGTGGCGGTTGAACTGCATGAAGCCGTGGAGCACCCACGCCGTACCGGGCAGGCCAATGAGGGTGAAGAGCACCGCCTGCTCGTTGAAACTGCCCATCAACAGGTGCGACATGCCCCAGATCAGCAGGCCCCCGTTCACCACGGCGGCCACGCCATGCAGCACCAGGTCCGTCCGCTGCGGCGCCATGCCCTTGTGCAGCTTCTTCAGGTAGAGCGCCCGGTAGCCGGATGCGGCCAGGTGGAAGCTGAACACGGCCATCAAGGCCAGCCACACGTTGGCGGGCTTCAGTATGCCCAGCACGATGGCCGTGGCGCACACCACCGCCATGCCGTAAAAAAACACCTTGCCCCAGCGCCGGTGCCAATCGCCGCCCTTGTACGCCGCCATGGCCAGGGGAGCCGCCAGCAGCGCCATGGCGCCTGCCGCAATGTGCAGGGCCCGCAGCATGGGGATAATGGCGGTGTCTATGGACATGGGGTATAAAGCGGCGCGGAAAACCACCCGCCTTCGAGGAGTGCCAATATCGCATCTGATTTCCAAATGCCCCATGATATTTTCTTCCGGGCATGAAATGTCCGGCTGGATCACCGACCTTCGGCGCACACCATGCGATTGCCCACAGGATTCCGCCAACCACCCGCAATCCTCATTCCCGTATCCGTATTTCTGTTGACGGGTGCATGGTTCTACCTGCCTGATATTCTTTTCTCGGCGCCGCGTGGGATCCATTTCATCCGCCAAACGGATTCCATCTCCTTTTTGATGAACTATGGAAGGCCTTCCTGGTCATTCCTTGACCCTGCGGTGTACAGCCTGCGCGAAGCACCTGTGAATGGCAGGGCCGCCGCAGAATTTCCCGTACTTTACTATTTGCTTGCCCTGGCCCGCAACACGATCGGCGTCCCGTACCAGGCATTACGGTCCGTGAACCTGGGGTTCGTTCTGTTCGGCCATGTGGTCCTGGCGCGCACTGCCTCACGCTGGCTGGGATCCATGATCGCCGGAACCGGATTTTCACTCTGGATGTTCTCCTCAAGCGTGGTGGTGTATTACGCGGCAAACTACTTACCGGACGCGGCTGCCTATGGATCTGCGGTGGCCGGGATGTGCATACTGACCGATCGCTTGGAAGCACACCCTTCCCGAAGGGCCGTCGGCACCGGTCTGGCCCTGCTCACCTTGGCCGGATTGCTTAAGGCGCCAGCAGGTCTATATCTCCTTTCGGCACTTGGTGTTGTGGTGCTGCAAGCAATGGCCACCCGGAAGAAACCTGACCGGTTCACGCTGCTAACGGGATTGTTCGGGGTATTGCTCTGCGTGCTTTGGCATGGCTATGCCATCCTGTACAACAAGGCATACGATACCCACTACTTCATGACCTGGTCGGAGCCCATCTGGGAGATGTCACCCGCACAGGTCCGCTCAACATTCGGCCTAATCACCGACTATTGGTGGACCAAGTATCATCATCCCACCACTTGGCATGTATTGCTAGGACTCTTCGCGTCCTGTATCCTGCTGCTGCGGCGGCTACCGTCCCGGAGCGGTTATTGGCTGCTCTTCCTCATCGCCGCGCTCGCAGGGTATGTGGCGCTGTTCTTTCGCAAGTTTTCGGATCACGACTACTACATGCTCACCATCGCGCCCGTTTTCATTTTCATCGCCCTATGGGGCCTTTGCGGGCTTCGCTCCCTGGCCCCGCACCGCTGGGGCCTGCCCATATTGTCCATTGCCATGCCGGGGCTGGCCCTAATGGGGTTGTTGCTCGCATTGCAGAATCTCGAGCGACGCTATGCCGCGGCCGATGCCTTCACTGTTTCCACCGCATTGGAGAACCGGGGGCAAGCCGTGTTGCAAGCCCACGCTATTCCCCTTGCCGAACGCATGCTGGTAATTGGCGACCCCACACCTGATGGTGCTTTGTTGTTCCTGAACCGAAAAGGATGGGCCTATGGCCCCAAGGAGCGGGTCCCCTTGGATTCCTTAGTTACGCTGGGCGCTGGCGCCGTAGTGGTATTGGACCCCTCCGACCCTATGCTCCCCGGTTATCATGTGGTTGCGCAGGAAAATGGATGGCGATTATTCCTGCATGATGGCGACAACCGTTGACAGGACTCTTCCGTTGTCCGTTTTCACCCGCAACACATAACAGCCAGGCTGTAGCGGCGCAGGCAGCAGCACCTGCGCAGGTGGTCGGCCGCCAACCGCAAGGCTGGCAACTTGCCTTCCGGATGCCTCATATAACGATGCGGTCCAATTGCCCTGCCCTTGCACCGCCAGGTCGATGTGAAGCACCCCTCCGGGATGCGCAGGATTCGGATAGGCATGAATTCCGGAGCCGCCCTCTACCACCTGCACTTGCAGTGGATCAAGTTCCGCCACCAACGGTTGCGGGATGGTGCCTCCTGCATTCTTTACCACATACACGGAACTGATATTGATTCCCGCCCCCCAGGTTGTTCCCGCCATCACGTATCCGCCATCCGCTGTCATGTCCATATCCCAACACTGGTCCATCGCAGATGTTCCAAAGGAGGGTCCGCTGACCCAGTTTCCCAACGCATCCGTACGTGCCATGTAGAAGTCTTCCTCGCCATTGCCGTATGAGGTGGTGATGCCAGAAAGCACCAGCCCGCCGCCATAATCTACCCGGATAGACCTGCCTTCCCAGTTGCCCGTGCCTCCTTCCACGTGGTTGATCCATTGCAAGGACCCGTCCGCATCGGTCTTTGCCAACAACATCACCCTTCTTTCGGGAAATACGGTATATCCGCCAATTGCATAGCCGCCATCACCGGTCTCCACTACACTGTAACCTGCATTGCCACCCGATTCCGGTATTGGCGTCACCCATTCCAATGGACCATTGGCGGAAAGTTTGGCAATAAATGCACTCCTCCCCCCTCCTCCCGTGCCCAGGCTACCGGCCACCACCAGGCCGCCATCGGTTGTCCGGCGCAGGCATCGCGCCTCAGTGCCTTCGCCCATCCCCATGTATTGCTCCCACATCACGTCCCCGTCCCAGTCGGTGCGCACCACCCAAGCTTGCGCACCAATGCCGGAGCCGTACGTGGCACCGGCAAGCACGAAACCATCTTCCATGACCTCCAGATCATAGAAGAAATCCCAATCGGGGGTCCCGATATCCCGTTGCCAGATCAGCTGCCCGGCATTGTCGATCCGCATCAGCAAACCGTCATACCCGTGCCCTTCCCCTGCATCTTCAAATCCGGCCACCACATAGCTCTCATCAGGCATCTGCCTGATCGCCCATCCCTGCCGCACACCTGCACCTGCGTATGCTTGAGACCACTCCCGCAAGCCCATGCTGTCCAACTTCAGCACATACACTTCACCGGGTCCTTGGCCGACACTTCCGGTTGATCCCACCACAATAAATCCTCCGTCCGCCACCTGGCGGATGCCATGCCCCTCCTGCATGCCTTGGCCGCCGTACGCCCGCTGCCATGTTACTTGGGCAATGGTGTTGCCTGCCAGCCCTCCGAGGAGCACCATCCCTGCCAATCCTGCCCTCAGCGCATTGTGTGCCATGGGTCGAAGATATCCCATCGCAGGCTGCCGCTCCGCCCCCCCTACCCATCTTTGCACCCATGCTCTCCTCCTTTTGGCTCCGCACCCTGGTGGTGCTGTTGGTGCTTTTTCTCGTTGACCTCTATGCGTGGCGCGGCATCAGTACCGCCTTGGGCGGCTGGGCCTTGGGCGGCAGGCGTGCGGCCCGCGCGCTGTATTGGTCCGTGAGCATCGCCGTGCTGCTCCTGATGGTCTTTGGCATGTCGCGGGTGAACGAACTGCATGCCGCGCGCAACCGGGCGTTCATGTACACCTTCATCGGCATCTTCATCCTGCTGCTGCTGCCCAAGCTGGTGATCGTTGTATTCCAGGCGTTGAACGACCTGCTGTTGCTGCTGCGCTGGGCCTGGGGCAGGCTGGCCCCGGGTGCCGAACCCGCCGGTGCCGACCGCAGCCGCATCCGCTTCCTTTCCCAAGTGGGCCTGGCCTTGGCCGCCATTCCCTTCGGCGGGGTGCTCTACGGCCTTACCAAGGGGTGGCGCCATTTTCACCTGGTGCAGGTGCCCGTGCGGTCACCCAAGCTGCCCAACGCATTCGACGGCCTGCGGATCGTGCAGATCAGCGACATGCACTTGGGCAGCTTCCGCCCAGGGACCGACGTGGTGCAGCGCGGCATGGACCTCATCAACGCGCAACGCCCTGACCTGATCCTCTTCACCGGGGACCTGGTGAACAACTTCGCCAACGAGGCCGAACCCTGGCTGGAACAACTGCGCAGCCTGCACGCCCCCTTGGGAAAATATGCCATCCTGGGAAACCACGACTACGGCGATTACTCCAAGTGGCCCAGCGATGCGGCCAAGCAGGCCAACCTGGAAGGGGTGATGGGGCACTTGCGCAACACGGGCTTCCGCCTGCTGCTGGACGAGCACGTGCCGGTGCGCAAGGACGGCGCCGAGCTCACCCTGATCGGCGTGCAGAACTGGGGCACCCGCTTCCAGCAATACGGCAACCTGGCAAAGGCCGTGGCCGGTACGGACCCGGCACAGTTCCGCCTGCTGATGAGCCACGACCCCACCCATTGGGATGCGCAAGTGCGCGCCACCGGCATCGACCTGATGCTGGCCGGCCATACCCACGGCGCGCAATTCGGCATCACCATCAACGGCCACACGTACAGCCCTGCGCAATGGATCTACGAGGAATGGGCCGGGCTGTATGAAAAGCAGGGCCTGCAACTGTACGTGAACCGCGGATTCGGCTTCATCGGGTTCCCCGGGCGCGTGGGCATGCCGCCGGAGATCACGGTGCTGACGCTGACCTCAGGCGCGTGACGGGGCCGCTGGAAAGCGCAGAGGCCCTTGGGCGGAGCCGATGCCGCAACGCATTCCGGCCAGCACGGCTTCCCGCCGCCCATGTGATCGCCTGCCGCCCCCCGTGCAGCCGGAATAGCTTTGGGGTCACCTAACCGCCCTCCTCCATGCGCCAGTTCTTCAAGTTCATGTTCGCTTCCATGCTGGGCACCCTGCTGCTGAGCGTGCTGATGTTCATCCTGTTCATCGGCTTCATTGCCGCACTGGGCAGCGCCTTCAGCTTGGAGGGCAAAGCTCCTTCGGTGCCCGCCAGCACCGTGCTGCGCATCGCCTTGGACCAGGAAGTGCTGGACCGCGGCCCGAACGACCCGTTCAACCTGGATTTCGCACCCTTCAAAATGAGCAGCAAGCTCGGCCTGGACGACATCCTCAACAACCTGGAAAAAGCCAAGCGCGACGACCGCATCAGGGGGATCTTCCTGGACCTGGGCGTGGTGAACGCAGGCTTCACCACCGTAAAGGAGATCCGCGACAAGCTGCTCGACTTCAAGGCTGAAAGCGGCAAGCCCGTGGTGGCCTTCGCCGATGTGTACACCCAGAAGAGCTATTACCTGGCCAGCGCCGCAGATGCCGTGTACCTGGTGCCGCAGGGCGACCTGGACCTGCGCGGCCTGCGCAGCGAAATGATGTTCTACGCCGGCCTCTTCGAGAAACTTGATGTCCAGGTACAGTTCATCCGCGGCAGTGACAACAAGTTCAAGAGCTTCGGGGAGGCCTTCACCCGCAAGGACATGAGCCCGGCCAGCAAACTGCAGACCACCGCGCTGCTCACCGGCATCTGGAGCAACTACATCGCACAGGTGGGCGAGGCACGCCACATGGACACCACCAAGCTGAACGCCATTGCCGCCGGCCTGCTGGTGCGCAAGGCGGAGGATGCCGTATCCCAGGGCCTGGTGGACAGCCTCGCCTACCGCGACCAGGTGCTGGCCTCCATCAAGCAGCGCATGGGCCTGGACACCGGCAAGGACATTGAGTTCATGGAACTGGGCAAGTACACCAAGGCCTACGTGGCCAAGGCAGGGCCGGGCGGCAGTTCCTCCTGGAAGCAGCCCAAGGTGGCCGTGGTGTACGCGCAGGGCGACATCATCGACGGCGAAAGCACCGACGGCAGCATCGGCGGGGCCACCATCAGCGCGGCCATCCGGCAAGCCCGCAAGGACACCGCCGTGAAGGCCATCGTGCTGCGCGTGAACAGCCCCGGCGGCAGCGGCCTGGCCAGCGATGTGATCTGGCGCGAAGTGGTGCTGGCCAAGGCCGAAAAACCCGTGGTGGTAAGCATGGGCGACGTGGCCGCAAGCGGCGGCTACTACATCAGCTGCGCCGCCGACAAGATCTTCGCCGAGCCCACCACCATCACCGGAAGCATCGGCGTATTCGGCATGATCCCCAACATGAAGGGCTTCTTCAACAACAAGCTCGGGCTCACCTTCGATGGCGTGGAAACCCACAAATACGCCGGCATGATGACCGTAACGCGGCCCCTTACCGAGGAGGAAAAGGGGATCATCCAAGGCTTCATCGACAACTTCTACCACACCTTTACTCAGCGCGTGGCCGATGGCCGCAAGCTGGCCGTGGCCCAGGTGGACAGCATCGGGCAGGGGCGCGTGTGGACCGGGGCCTCCGCGCAACGCATCGGCCTGGTGGATGAAATGGGCGGCCTGCAGGCCGCCACGGCTGAAGCAGCCCGCATGGCCGGCCTGGAACCGGGCGGATACCGCACCGTGGGCTTCCCCGAGCAGAAGGACTTCTTCGAGCAGCTGCGCTCCAGCTTGGATGCACAGGCACGCACCTGGGTGGCCAAGCAGGCCTTCGGCGAAGATGCCGAGATGCTGCACCGCTTTGAACAGGTCCGCCAGGTGCGCAACATGGCAGGAATACAGGCCCGCATGCCGTTCGCCATGGAGGTGTACTGAACCGTGCACCCGGTATTGGCCGGGCATATAAAAGAAGGGCCCGGCTTGCGCCAGGCCCTTCCACCCATAACCCAAAATCCAAACCCTGCCTTTGTAACGGGGCTTCCGCACCTAAGGTTACGATCCGTTCACAACCACATGAAACCCACTGTGGCTGCGGACATTAAGCACACGGCCATCCTTCCAGACCAAGTATTGGCCCTTAATCCCCTGCAGCTGCCCTTCGACCTCAGGCAGTTTTTCCAATTGCACCGCAACCAACTTGGGCGGCACATTGCGCAAGGGATAGCCCAGCCGCACCACCTCCCCATCGGCCAGCAGGTACTGCCGCAGCTCCGGGGCCACCATTCCCGCGATAGCCTCGCGCGCCTCCAACAGCCGCTGTGCATCGGGGTCCTGGCCGTCCAGCAGCAGCATGCGCCGCCAATCGGTGCGGTCCGAAAAATGCCGTTTCAGGTCCACTTCGATAAGGCCGGCCAACTGGCGGTAAGGCACGCGCGCAATGGGCAAGGCAAGGGTTGCACCTTGGTCTATCCAGCGCACCGGCACCTGGGTTGAACGGGTGACGCCCACCTTGCTGTTGCCGGTAAAGGACAGGTACACCACATGCTCCTGCAAATGGTGCGCGCGCTCCCATTGCACATCGCGGCCCTTGCCCAGGTGGGCCTCGCACAGCTCCGGCCGGATGATGCACGGGGCGGCCTCCGGCGCATCCCGAAAGCAGGGGAAGCACAAGCCGTCGCCGAACAGCTTCTTCACCTCCCGCCCGCACCGCACGCAGGTGCGCACGCCGGTGAACCGCACGGAAAACGGCGCGCCGATGAACTCCTCCGGCCGCAGCTCCACTGCCCCCAGCTTCAGCGCATAGTGTACAGCCGCGGGCATCCCGGGTGCCGCAGGACCATCCGCCCGGGCGGTCATTTTGTGCAGGGGGAATCCTCCGTTTGCCATCCTGTAAGTACCTTACCGCACGAAAATAGGCGCCCCACGTTGCACCATGCCCGTAAACGCACTGTTCGGCTTCCTGATGAAAAAGCGGTTGCAGCAGATCGAGCTGTTCCGCGACCATCCGCATGAGGCACAGTTGGAGGTGTTCCACAAGCTGGTGCAATCGGCGCGCTACACCGAATGGGGCCGCAAGCACGATTATGCCGGCATCCAATCCCCGGACGAGTTCCGCGCGCGCGTGCCCTTGCAGGACTATGCACAGGTGAAGCCCTGGGTGGACCGCATGCGGGCCGGGGAGCAAAACCTGCTTTGGCCCACGGACATCCGCTGGTTCGCAAAAAGCAGCGGCACCACCACTGCCAAGAGCAAGTTCATCCCCGTAAGCCGCGAAGCCTTGGAGGAGTGCCATTACAAGGGCGGAAAGGACCTGCTGGCGCTGCACTTCGCCATGCAGCCCAACAGCAGGCTGTACCAAGGCATGTCCATGGTGGTGGGCGGCAGCAGCGCCACCGAACCGCTGCGGCAGGATGCCTATACGGGCGACCTCAGCGCCATCATCATCCGCAACCTGCCCATTTGGGTGGAAGTGCGGCGCACCCCGGTGATAGAGACCGCGCTGATGGAGAACTGGGAGCAAAAAGTGGAACGCATGGCCCGCGAAACCATGCGCGAGGATGTCCGCAGCATCGCCGGCGTGCCCTCCTGGACACAGGTGGTGCTGAAGCGCGTGCTGGAGCTCACCGGAAAGCAGCACCTCCTGGAGGTATGGCCCAACCTGGAGCTCTTCATGCACGGCGGCGTCAGCTTCCGCCCCTACAGGGAGCAGTTCCAAAAGCTCTTCCCTTCGCCGGGCATGAACTACCTGGAGGCCTACAACGCCAGCGAAGGCTTCTTCGGCATCACCGACATGTACGGCGCCGACGACATGCTGCTCATGCTGGATTACGGCATCTTCTTCGAGTTCATCCCCATGCAGGACCTCCACCGCGACCAGCCGCCCACCAAGCTGCTGCACGAAGTGGAGGCCGGCGAGGATTATGCCCTCGTGATCAGCACCAACGCCGGCCTGTGGCGCTACATGCCCGGCGATACCGTGCGCTTCACCTCCACGGAACCCTACCGCGTGCAGGTCAGCGGACGCACGCGCAGCTTCATCAACGCCTTCGGCGAGGAGCTGATCGTGGAGAACGCCGACCGCGGCATACAGGCCGCATGCCGCGCCACCGGCGCCGAGGTGAGCGAATACACCGCCGGGCCCGTGTACATGAACGAACTGGCCCGCGGGGGGCATGAATGGGCGATCGAGTTCGATCGCGCACCCGATGACCTGGACGCCTTCACCACCGTGCTGGACGCCACCATGCGCGCGCTCAACAGCGACTATGAGGCCAAGCGGAGCACCGGCATCGTGCTCCAACGGCCCATCGTGCATGCCTTGGCACAAGGCACCTTCCACCATTGGATGAAGCAGCGCGGAAAGCTCGGCGGACAGCACAAAGTGCCCCGCCTGTGCAATGACCGGGCGATCCTGGAGCAGTTGTTGCAGCACGTGGCCGCATGAACCGGTACTGCGCCTTCCTGCTTTCCCTCGCTTGCGGCACGGCTGCCGTAGCACAACCCGATTCCACCCATTGGCGCATTGACGGGCCCGCCAACCTGTTCACCACCGACGAGCTCGGCCACCTGTACCTGCTCAAGGGAAACGACCTGTTCCTCTACGACAGGAACGGAAAACTGGTGGCCCGCAACAGCTTCAACGCCTTCGGCCCCATTTCCAGCATCGATGCCTTTCCCTCCCTGAAGCCCATGATCTTCTCCAGCGACCAGGGACAGATGGCCTTGCTGGACAACACCCTCAGCTTCCGCGGCTCCGCCATCGACCTGGCCAGGGCCGGCTTCCCGTGGGTGGACCTGGCCTGCACCGGCGTGCAGGACCGCTTTTGGTTCTTCAATGAACGGGACCTCACCCTGGTGCGCGTGGACGGCAGGCTGAACATGCAGAACAATTCAGGCCGCCTGGACCAAGTACTGGGTTTCGCGCCGCAGCCCACCTACATGGAGGAAACCGATGACCGCCTCTACTTGGTGGACCCCGCCATCGGCGTGCTGGTGTTCGACCTCTTCGGCACCTTTGTCCGCACCTTGCCCATCACCGGCGTGGACAGGGTGCAGGTGCGCGAGGGGATGGTATGGTACGTAAGGGACGGTGCGCTCAACCGCTACGACCTGCGCTCCTTTGCCACCGACACGGTGCCCTGGCCTGCCGGGGACGGCACCACCACCGTGATGGATGCACGCCTGGAACAGGGCCGCCTGTACCGGCAAACACCAAATTCCATCCTGGTGGACCGCATAGCGCCTTAGCGGTTCCCAACGATCAAAAGACTTTATCCACATTCGGCACGCCCTGCCGCCAGCAAGGGTATTTTCGCCAACCTTCACAAGGACCATCACCATGCACATCGCGATCGCCGGCAACATCGGCTCCGGCAAGACCACCCTGACCAAGCTGCTGGCCAAGCATTACCACTGGGACCGCCTGGAAGAGGCCGTGGACAACAACCCCTACCTGTTCGACTTCTACAAGGACATGCAGCGCTGGAGCTTCAACCTCCAGATATTCTTCCTCAACTCGCGTTTCGAGCAATTGCTGGAGATCCGCCGCAGCGGCCGCAACGTGGTGCAGGACCGCACCATCTATGAGGATGCCTACATCTTCGCCCCCAACCTGCACGCCATGGGGCTGATGACCACGCGCGACTTTGAGAACTACTACCGCCTGTTCCAAAACATGGACAGCGCCATCACACCGCCCGACCTGCTGATCTACCTGCGCGCCAGCGTGCCCAACTTGGTGAGCCAGATCGCCGAACGCGGCCGCGAATACGAAAGCAGCATCAGCATCGACTACCTCAAGCGCCTGCACGAGCGCTATGAGGCCTGGATCAGCACCTATGACAAAGGCAAGGTGCTGGTGATCGACGTGGATGACAACTCCTTCCACACCAACCCGGAGGACCTCGGCAAGATCATCAACTCCATTGATGCGGAAGTCCATGGCCTCTTCCCGGACCAGGCACCCGCAAAGGTGCCGGTGAAGGCCGCCGCCAAAAGCGCGCCCAAGAAGAAGGCCGCCGCCAAGAAGAAGTAGGCCGGCTGCGGATTTCCGGCCACTCATTCCGCAGTGGCCAGCCCTGTGGCCCCATTCCGGCCCCGCACCGCTGCGCCCTGTGCCACGGCAGCTTTTCAGCACGCTCCGCGTGTAGTTGAACGGCGCCTTGGCATCCGCGCCTGAACCTCTGGCGCGCACACCGGCACAATGAACAAGGGCCGCCCCGCTGCTGCGGAACGGCCCTTGCGCCAGGGGACAGCACCGTGGTTCACTTCTCCGTCACCCGCACCGCTATCCGGCGGTTCTGCGCGCGCCCCTCCTCGGTGGCGTTGTCCGCCACCGGGTGCTGGGAGCCGTAGCCTTCGGCCTCCAGCCGGTCGCCGGCAATGCCCATGGCCACAAGCGCGCTGCGCACCGCCTGGGCACGGTCGGCGCTCAGCTTCATGTTCGCCTTCTCGTCGCCGGTGTTGTCCGTGTAGCCGCCGATCTTCAGCTTGGCCTTGGGGTAGGCCATCAGGATCTCCGTCAGGTTCACCAACTGCTGGTTGGACTTGGCCATGTCGATGGCGGCGCTGCCCGTGCGGAAGGTCACGCGGTCGAAGTTGAACCACGTGGTCTTGTCCACCGGGGCGGTGCCTTCAATGAAGCCGATCAGGCCGTTCTCCATGCCGGTGGCCTCGCCGCTCAATGCGAAGCCGCCGGGCAGCACCTTGGCAAAACCGGGCGCCGGTGCTGCAGGGGCTGGCACCTCCACCACGGCTTGCTGCACGGGCACCGGGGCGGGTTCCGCCGGAGCGGCGGGTTCCTTGCTCAAGTGGGGCGCGATGATCAGGGCTACGATGGACGTCAGCTTGATCAGGATGTTCATGCTGGGGCCGCTGGTGTCCTTGAAGGGATCGCCCACGGTATCGCCGGTAACGGCGGCCTTGTGCGGGTCGCTGCCCTTCTTGTAGGCATGGCCGTCGATCACCACGCCCTTCTCGAAGCTCTTCTTGGCATTGTCCCAGGCGCCTCCGGCGTTGTTCTGGAAGATGCCCATGAGCACACCGCTCACGGTGATGCCCGCCAGCAGGCCGCCCAGGGCCTCTGCGCCGAAGAGGAAGCCGATGATCACCGGGCTGAGCAGCGCCAGTGCGCCGGGGAGGATCATTTCCCGGATGGAGGCCTGCGTGCTGATGGCCACACACTTCTCATACTCGGGCTTCGCCTTGTATTCCATGATGCCCGGGATCTCGCGGAACTGGCGGCGCACCTCCTTCACCATATCCATGGCGGCCTTGCCCACGGCACTGATGGCCATGGAGCTGAAGAGGAAGGGGATCATGGCGCCCACGAAGAGCATGGCCAGCACGTCGGCCTTGTAGATGTCGATGCCGGTGATGCCGCTGAGGCCCACGTAAGCCGCAAAGAGCGCCAGGGCGGTAAGGGCGGCGGAGGCGATGGCAAAGCCCTTGCCGGTGGCGGCGGTGGTGTTGCCGGTGGCGTCCAGGATATCGGTGCGCTCGCGCACTTCCTTGGGCAGGCCGCTCATCTCGGCGATGCCGCCCGCGTTGTCGGCGATGGGCCCGAAGGCATCGATGGCCAGCTGCATGGCCGTGGTGGCCATCATGCCGGCCGCCGCAATGGCCACGCCATAAAGGCCGGCCAGCTCGAAGGCGCCGTAGATGCCGGCCGCCAGCACCAGGATGGGCAGTGCCGTGCTCTGCATGCCCACGGCCAGGCCGCCGATCACGTTGGTGGCATGCCCGGTGCCGCTCTTCTGCACGATGCTGTCCACGGGCTTGCGCCCCATGGCGGTGTAAAACTCGGTGATGTAGCTCATCAGGAAGCCCACCACCAGGCCCAGCACAATGGCGTAGAACACGTGCTCACGGGCGATCTCGCGCACCACGTCGCCGCGGTTGAACGACACCACGGCGGGGAACATCCAGTTGATGACGAACCAGCTGGCGACGGCGGTGAGGATGATGCTGCCGATGTTGCCCTTGTTGAGCGCGGCCATCACGCTGTCGGTTTCCTTGCCGATGCGCACGAAGAAGGTGCCGATGATGCTGAAGAGGATGCCCAGGCCGGCGATCACCATGGGCAGCAGGATGGGGGCCATGCCGCCGAAGTTGTCCTGGCTGATCACCTCGCGGCCCAGCACCATGGTGGCCAGCATGGTGGCCACGTAGCTGCCGAAGAGGTCGGCGCCCATGCCGGCCACGTCGCCCACGTTGTCGCCCACGTTGTCGGCCACGGTGGCCGGGTTGCGCGGATCGTCCTCGGGGATGCCCGCCTCCACCTTGCCCACCAGGTCGGCGCCCACGTCGGCCGCCTTGGTGTAAATGCCGCCGCCCACGCGGGCGAAGAGCGCGATGGATTCCGCGCCCAGCGAGAAGCCGGCCAATACCTCCAGGGCCTGCATCATCAGGTCGCCGTTGGCATTGCCGTCGGTCACGTACATCTTCAGGAACACGATGAAAAGGGAGCTGATGCCCACCACGGCAAGGCCGGCCACGCCGAGGCCCATTACGGTGCCGCCGGTGAAGCTCACCTTCAGGGCCTGCGCCAGGCTGGTGCGCGCGGCGTGCGTGGTGCGCACGTTGGCCTTGGTGGCCACGTTCATGCCTATCCAGCCGGCAAAGGCGCTGAAGAACGCGCCGATGAGGAAGGCGATGGCGATCACCCAGTCGCTGTGCTCCACCAAGGTGCCGCTCCAGGCCAGCAGCGCCGCCGCGATCACCGCGTACACGGCCAGCACCCGCCATTCGGCCTTCAGAAAGGCACTGGCACCCTTGGCAATGTAGCCGGCCAGTTCCTGCATGTTCTTGTCCCCGGCATCCTGCTTGTTCACCCAGATCGCCTTTGTGATCATCACCGCCAGGCCGATCAGGCCCATCACCGGGATGTAGTACATCAACTCACTTCCCATTTCGTTTTCTTGCGTTTATCTGCTTTTCAATTTCCTGCAATGAATCCCCTTTCGCGGGGGGCGCGAAATTAACCGAATGTGTGAATCGGGGACAAACTATGGAATGGTGCCTGGCAGATAGCGGACTGGACTGGTGATTGGTGACCGGAACATTCCGCCGGAGGTGCCGACCGCCGCCCTATCGCCAATCATCACCCTCGGGCATGCGCCACTCCTTTTCGCCCTCACTCCACTGAGGCGGCCGGACCTGCTTTTTCAATCCCGCAGGCAACGGATGCAGTACCCGTTTCCTTTGTAATAGCCGAAGCGGCCGATGCCGCCGTTGGAATGCCTTAGCTGACGGCGCACCGCGAAGTTGAACTCGCCATAGTTCGAGGAGGTCCACCATTCGCCATGGGTGCCCAGGTTGAAGAAGGTCCCCTCCGAGAAACCACCGCGTGCGCCACCGGGAAGGCCGGAAAATCCGGTCTCGTTGGTGGCTCCGGTGTTGGGGGTGTTCCATACGGCCGTGGACTTCAACATGCCGCCCACGTTCTGGGCTTCACCCCTGGTCCCTGCACTGTTCAATTCATTCGCCGGCATGCCCAGGGCGCTCTCCAGCTGTTTCCACTCCGCATCAGTGGCTACGTGCCAGCCCATGGGGCATACACCGCGCTGGTCCGTGGCAGCGTACCAGTTGTAGAGCTTGCCGTAGGTGGCACCGTGGGCGGTGCTGTTCTCGTAGTTGCTCCATGCGCCCGTGGCCCCCACCTGCAACCACGCGTTATCGTTCGTTACGTTGGGTATGGCGCTGCCGTCGCTGTAATGGGTGGTGCGCAAATTCGTCCCCATCCAGCATTGTTCGCCGATGCGCACCACGGGATACACGTTTCCATCCGCATCCATCACCGTGGGCGCCTCAGAACAGGTGGCCCCGAAGAACGTGAACGTGCGCGTGGTGGACGCAACGGGCGTATGCTCGATCACCCCGCTGAACATGGCCGTGTCGTTGGAGGCATAGCCGATGTAGCGCAGCGCATCGCCCGGCTGCCAGGTGAACAGCGAGCGGTCCGACTTGGCCGTGCCCACCGCGCCGAGGTGGCTCAACGTGCCGTTCACGCAGCCGGTCCCCTCCATGGCCACCATGCGCAGGCTGTGGCGTTGGCCGTTCTGTTCCATGCTCACGATATGCAGGCCCGGCATGCCGCTGCGGTACCGGAAGCGATACTGGCCGGCAGGAGCTTCCACCCGCAGTGTGGCCGTTGCACGTCCTGTGGCATCATACACGGACATGCGCACTTCACCACCGGTGGAAGCTACCATGATATCGGTGCTGCCTGTGAATGGGTTGGGCATGCTGCGGATCGGGGCCGCATCGCCGGCATGGCCCTGCAGGCCAGTGGAAAAGTCCAGCACCAGCTCGTGGTCGGGAAAGTAGATGGTGGTGTCGCCGGTGCCCGTGAGGTTCTCCACATGGATGCTGTCCAAGGGGATGGGGCTTCCCTGCAAGCTGCCCTCGAAGGTGATGATGACCTGTGCGGCGAGCGCTGCGGGTAGAATGCCGGCCAAGGCAAGGGGCAGGTGGCGAAGAAGATCCATGATCATAAGGGGGGGGGGAGGAGCGAAAATAGCCGAAGTATTTGAACTGGCCCAAATCGTTCGGACCCAATTCGATCCGGCCCGGTCAAAGGATCCTCGGCCCGCTCTCCGGGCCATCCTGTTCACTCCAGCACCAATTTCATGGAGGCAAGCTCCGTCCCGTTGAGCAAACGCACGGCATACAGGCCCGTCGGCAAACCATTGCATGAGATCCACGCATCACTCCCGCCCCCCCCGATGACCTGGGTTCGCACCGTCCGGCCCGTGGCATCCCGCACCTCTACCGTGAACGGCCCCTTCCACACCTCCGTCCGCAGGAAGAAGCCTCCGACCGCCGGGTTGGGGTATATGAAGCCCCCTTCTGCAGGCCCCGCTTCCGGAACTTGAACGGTCATGTCCGGCAGGAGCCTGCTCACATCGTACTTCTCCACATATCCGCCAAAGGCAACGAGCATCGTGGAATCCGCGAAGGCCAGGTCCAACGGAAAATTGGACAGGGGAATATCCGCCTTGGGTGTGAGGAAACCCGGTACGCCCACATCGTAAATATGGACGACCCTCCCATTGAGGTATGGAAGGTACAGCATCTTGTTCCATACGGCGGTGCCCTGCATGGCCCCGGCCACGGCAGGGGCTGCCAAGGGTCCGAGGGCCTGTACTTCCGAAGTGTCGCGCAGGTCGATCACAGAATAGCAGCCATTCCACACCGTGTGCAGCAAGGCCCGCTCGGGGTCTGCGCACAGCCTCCCCGTACAGGCCGATCCATAGTTCTTCAGCGCAAGAAACTCTGGCGAGGCCGCAGCGGCATCGTACAACCGGATTTCACCTTGGTCCTGCCTGACCTGGACCAGCATTCCGTCGAACTCGAAGTCGAACCAAGTCGGGACGGAATGGAGAAAAACCGGATTTGCCAAGTCGCCTACATCGTAAATGTCCGTAATCGTCTCGGTCTGGTTATAACTGTCCCAATACAAGCGGCCGTTCCAAATACCCAGCCCATAGCTGTTGCCGGAATGGGCCGGGGAAAATGCGGCCATCTGTTGGAAAGTACCATCCGCTTCCACTTGGACCAAGGTGAGTTCCTTCTGGCCCCCGCCCACCATCCTCAGTTCCACCAACAGGTCGCCGTACACCCACCATGCCAGCGCATCGTAAGCCCGGCTGTCGCGGATGCCGGCCCCAACTCCTGTGGCCTGCGGATCAAGGACGTAAAGTGAATCTCGGCCATGGCCGATCACATGGCCCGTGGAACTCGCCTTCATTTCCCAAATGCGGTCACCCACATCGTAACTGGCCAGTAACGTGAAAACCGTTGGCACGGTGCGCTGGAACACGCTGAATCCAAATACCCCGGACATGGTAAACATCAGGTCCCCATGGAACACGGCGTCATGATGCGGCCAGGAGGTGGCCACGTTACCCGCCAAATAGGCCTGGCCAGGATTGGCTATATCGTAGAGCAGTAGGTCCGCACCGGTCGTGACCACAAGGACGGAATCATTCATGTACAAGATACGGTCCCCGACTGAAAGATCATGGATCACATCCTGGGCCACGGGACTCCCGACAACGGACATGTCGTACAAGGTCAGCACCGTCTGCCCGCCCATGGGTTCCTCTTCGAACAGTGCCAATCGCCCGGCGGCGTATTCCACGCTTCCAGGAAGGTAAGTGTCCTGTACCGGGACCTGATCAAGAAGGATGGGGGTTCCGGTTCCGACCCCCAAGCGGTACACTTGATTTCCACTGGTCGCCACCAGCATGGTGTCGGTGCGGGAAAGGCTGTACAGGTCCAAACCCACCGTGTCCAATGGCACCGGGCTGGCCAGATCACTGATCGACCAAGTGATCAACGAACCGCCGCGCGTGGTGAACAACAGGGTATCCATCACCTCGAATGCGGCGCTATGGCCTGGGTCGCCCAGCTCCAGCATTTGGCCTGCGGGGTTCACGGGATCCGACACGTCCACCGCCTGGATGCCCCGTTGTTTGCCCAGAAAAATGACCGAGCCACGCTTTACCGCTTTGCCATCGAGAAACGAGCCGGTGTACACATAGTGCGAAAGCAGGGCCGGCTGGAAGGGGTCGGCCACGTCCCAAATGGCCAAACCCAGGTCGGTGGTGCAGTAGAGCAAGCCGCCATCCCCCACGGCCTGGAAATAGGTGCCTTTCGCAAAGGGGTAGCCTTGAAGCACCGGCTGCTGGGCGTTGCCTGCGGAAGGCAGGGAAAGGCATAGGGCCAGGAAGAATGGAAGGCGCATGGTACCCCGTGTTTTCTTGCCAGACACCAAAGGAACGCCAAATGCGGCCCCGCACGGTCACCGGGCGGTGGTCACCCCTTCACGTAGGCCACGCCCTTCACCGCCGCCACCACGCGCTTTACGCTGGGCAGCGATTCCTCGATGAGGTTCAGTGCGAAGGGCAGCGGCGTATCCGCCTGCGTTACGCGCACCACGGGGGCATCCAAGTGATCGAAGGCATGGCGCTGCACCCGGAAGGCGATCTCGCTGGCGATGCTGCCATAAGGGAAGTTCTCGTCCACCACCACCAAGCGGTTGGTCTTTTTCACCGAAGTGATGATCGTGGCCTCGTCCAAGGGGCGGATGGTGCGCAGGTCGATCACTTCGCAGTTGATGCCTTCCTTGGCCAGCTCTTCCGCTGCGGCCAAGGCCACCTTCATCATCTTGCCGAAGCTGACGATGGTGGCATCGGTGCCTTGCCGCTTCACATCGGCCACGCCGATGGGCAGCAGGTACTCGCCGTCGGGGATCTCGCCCTTGTCGCCGTACATGCGCTCGCTTTCCATGAAGAGCACGGGGTCGTCATCGCGGATGGCGGCCTTCAGCAACCCCTTGGCATCGTACGGATTGCTGGGCGTGATCACCTTCAGGCCGGGGATGTTGGCGTACATGCTCTCATAGCTCTGGCTGTGCGTGGCGGCCAATTGGCCCGCGCTGGCATTGCC
Source organism: Bacteroidota bacterium (assembly GCA_018266475.1). Classification (GTDB taxonomy): domain Bacteria; phylum Bacteroidota; class Bacteroidia; order Flavobacteriales_F; family PHOS-HE28; genus PHOS-HE28. The sequence goes on along the minus strand of JAFEAI010000251.1, from coordinate 9,382 downwards.
GCCCCGGAAGGTGATGGGGATGTGGAACTGGCCGCCGCTCATCTGCAGCATCTTGGCGGCGGAGTTGATGATCTGGTCGCTGGCCAGCACGGCGAAGTTCCAGGTCATGAACTCGATGATGGGCCGAAGCCCGTTCATGGCCGCGCCCACGCCGATGCCGGTAAAGCCCAGCTCGGCGATGGGCGTATCGATGATGCGCTTGGCGCCGAACTCCGCCAGCATGCCCTTGCTCACCTTGTAGGCGCCGTTGTATTCGGCCACCTCCTCGCCCATCAGGAACACGTTGGGGTCGCGGCGCATCTCCTCGCTCATCGCCTCATTGAGGGCTTCTCGGAACTGTACGGTACGCATGGTGCAGAAATAAGGAATGCCAGCTTTGGGATCGGCGGCAAAGGTAGCTCGCCGCGCAATGGGCGCATCCAAGGGCACCAGCAAGGCCCGCCTGGGCAGCCCCCTCCGCTACGCCTTCAGAGCGACACCTTCACCCGGGCATCCAGCACCAGCATGTGCGTGCTCACCGGCGGCATGGGTCCGTCAAACTCCATGGTGAACACGATGCGTGCATGTCCGCTTTTCACCGCCTGCAGCACATCGGCGCCCGTCAGGTCCAGCAGCAGCGTTTGCGCACCGTTGGGCACCGCGGGCAGCTTGGCAATGGTGACGGGCGCGGCATCGCCCACGGCCAGCTTCACCGCCACGGATTTCACGGAATTGTACGAACTGTTCACCGGCGTGGAGAAGTACAGCCGCGCCTTGGTGAAGGTGAACTCCGTGAGCTGGCCGGGCGTGTACTGCTTGGCCTGCAGCGCCTGGGCCAGCACGTTGTTGTCCAGTTCCAGCACCGCTCCGGAAGGCCCTGCCACCGTAGCCGAATCAATGGTCACCGGCAGGGCCGGATATTCAACCGAAAACGATGCCTCCGGCACAATATCCTCCTTCTCCGCCTGCTTGCTGCAGCCGGCCCAAACCAGCGCCGACAAGGGCAGTGCAACGGCAAGGGCGCGTAAGGGCATGTTCCAATTCATGGTCTTGCAGGTTGATCGCACCTTGTTACGGAAAAGCGGCCCGCAGGGTTGGCCCCACCCTGCCCTGCGCACATTATGGACCATCCCGGCGGCAGTGGTTAAGTTTGCGGCCCCAATTCCGTGCATCATCCATGAAGATCCTTGTGCTCATCTCCCACGTACCGGACACCACGGCGCGCATTGCCTTCACTGCGGACAATACCGCCTACGATACCAACGGCATCCAGTTCATCGTGAACCCCTATGATGAATGGTATGCGCTGGTGCGAGGCCTGGAGCTGAAGGAAGCCCAAGGCGGCACCGTTACCACCATCACCGTGGGCGGCGCGGCCACGGAGCCCACCATCCGCAAGGCCCTGGCCATTGGCGCGGACGATGCCGTGCGCGTGGATGCCGAGCCCAAGGACGGGCACGACGTGGCCGTGCAGGTGGCGGCATACGCCAAGGACAAAGGCTTCGACCTGGTGCTGGCCGGCAAGGAGACCATCGACCACAACGGAAGCCAGGTGGCGCCCATGGTGGCCGAGCTGCTGGACCTTCCCTTCATCTCCTTGGCCACCAAGCTGGACGTGGCCGCAGGCAAGGCCACGGCGGAACGCGACGTGCGCGGCGACGTGGAAGTGGTGGAGTGCCCACTGCCCCTGGTGGCCAGCTGTGCCAAGGGCATGGCCGAGCAGCGCATCCCCAACATGCGCGGCATCATGGCGGCCCGCACCAAGCCGCTGCAGGTGGTGCCTGCCGTGGCCTCCGAAGCGCTTAGCGCCACGGTGAAATTTGAATTGCCCCCGCCCAAGCAGGCGGTGAAAATGATCCCGGCGGAAGAGGCCGGCAAGCTGATCGAGCTGTTGCACACGGAAGCCAAGGTGATCTGATCTCAACTGTAACGCCGATCCAATGGATCGGCACTGATAACACAACCCAATGAGCGTGATCGTATTTGCAGACACCCGCGGCGCCAAGGTGCCCAAGAACACCTTGGAAACCCTTACCTATGGCCGCAAGCTGGCCGCCCAGGCAGGCGCAACCCTTACGCTGGTGACCTTCGGCGACGCGCCGCAGGACCGGCTTGCCGCCCTGGACGCCAACAAGGTGGTGGTGGCCCGCGCCGTGGGCGATGCCGACAGCCAGCAGCTGACCCGCCTTGTGGCGGACGTGGCCGGAAAGGAAAACGCAAAGTGGATCATCTTCAGCCATGACGACACGGGCAAGGCAGTGGCCCCGCGCGTGGCCGCACGCCTGAAGGCCGGGGAGGTGGCCGGTGCCATCACCCTGCCCAATGAGCAGGGCCTGATCAAGCGGAACGTGTTCAGCGGAAAGGCCCAGGCCTGGGTGGAGCTGAAAACGCCGGTGAAGGTGGTGAGCCTGCTGCCCAACAGCATTCCCGCGGAAGCCGTGCAAGGCAGCGCCTCCGTGGAGGAGTACGGCGGCGACACGGGTGCCGCCAAGGTGACCGTAAAGGAAAAGCGCCACGCCGGCGAGGGCATCCCCCTGCCGGAGGCGGAGATCGTGGTGAGCGGCGGCCGCGGCATGAAAGGCCCCGAGAACTGGGGCCCGCTGGAGGAACTGGCCAGGGAACTGCACGCCGCCACGGCCTGCAGCCGCCCGGTGGCGGACATGCACTGGCGGCCGCACCACGAGCACGTGGGGCAGACGGGCGTGGCCATCCGGCCCAACCTGTACATCGCCATCGGCATCAGCGGCGCCATCCAGCACCTGGCCGGGGTGAACGGCAGCAAAGTGATCGCCGTGGTCAACAATGATCCCGAGGCCCCTTTCTTCAAGGCTGCGGACTACGGCATTGTGGGCGATGCCCAGCAAGTGCTGCCCAAGCTGATCGAGGCCGCCAAGAAGCTGAACGCGGAGCGCTGAACCTGAAGGACGGCCTGCCTAAGGCCGTTCGATGACCAGCCGCACGGCGCGCTCCTGCCCCTGCACGCGCAGCAGGTACAGGCCCGGCGCAAGACCGGCGGTGCCGTACGGTACCCCCGCCAGTGTGGACCCCCACGTGCGAACGGACCGCCCTGCGGCATCGCAAAGCGTGACCACCGCGCCAGCCGGAACACCCTCCACCGTGAACGCATCGCGCACAGGGTTGGGGAGAACCTGCAGGGATGGCCCTTGCGGCACTTCCGCCACGGAAGTGGCCAGCTGATCGTACCGCTTCGCGTACAGGAATCCGCTGCACGGGGCCACTATCGGCTGGCCCTGCCCGTTCACCTGCATCCACCGGTTGGACCCGCTGCTGAGGGGCGCCGTAAAACCGGCCGTGCCAAGCGTGGCCCAAGCGGACCCGTCCCAGCGCATGGCCGTGGTCCGCTTGCCGCTGGCCCAATCGGCAAAGGCCACCACCGGATTTCCGGCGGGGTCCACCGCAATGCTTTGGTAATGCGCCTTTCCGGGGGACATGCCTGCTCCGCCCAACGCAGTCCACGCCGTGCCGTCCCAGCGGAGCACCGTCGTCTTTTGGCCGTTCGCATTGTCCCGGTACGCCACCACGGGTTGGTTGCCCGTGCCTAAAGCAAGGCTTTGGTAATCGGCGGCTCCTTCGGAAATGCCGGCCGTGCCGATGGTGCCCCACGCAGTGCCGTTCCAGCGCATCACCGTGGTCTTATGGAAATTGGCCCAATCGGAAAACGCCACCACGGGCAGGCCGTCTGAGCCCATGGCAAGGCTTTGGTAGTCCGCGCTTCCGGTGGAAATGCCCGTGCCGCCCATGGCGGCCCACGTGGAACCGTCCCAGCGCATCACCGTGGTCTTCTGCCCGTTGGCATCATCACGGAACGCCACTAAGGGAGCACCATCCTGATCGAGCACGAGGCTGACATACCCGGATTCACCCTCGGAAATGACCGGTGGGCCCACGGCGGCCCAGGCAGTGCCGTTCCACCGCTTCACGGCCACCTTGTTGGCGTTGCCGCCATCGGTGTAGGCCACCACGGGATTTCCGCCGCCATCCACGGCAATGCCCAAGTAAAATGCAGGGCCGTCGGAAAACCCGGGCGCGCCCACCAGGCTCCATGCGCTTCCGTTCCAGCGCATCACCGTGGCCTTGTTGTCCGCCGATCCATCCCGGAACGCCACGGCGGGGTAGCCTGCGGCATCCAGCGCAAGGCCCTGGAAGGCGGCCCCGCCGGCCGAAATGCCGCGCGTGCCCACCGGGACCCAGGCATTGCCGTTCCAGCGCATCACCGTGGTGCCGTAGCCGTTGTTTCCGTCCGCATAGGCCACCACGGGCATTCCGGCCGCATCCAGCGCAACGCATTGGTACTGGGCAAGCCCGCCGGACAAGCCCGCATTGCCCACCGTGCCCCAGGTGCTGCCGTTCCAGCGCATCACCGTGGTGCCGTGGGAAACGGAATAATCCTGGAACACCACCACGGGATTGCCGGCGACATCCGCAACTATGCGTTGGTAATCGGCGCCACCGGAAGAAATGCCTGCACCGCCGAGGGCGTTCCACGCCGTTCCGCTCCAGCGCATCACGGTGGTCTTCGATCCATTGCCCCAATCCTGGTAGGCCACGAGCGGATTGCCCGATGCATCCAACGCAAGGCTGACGGCCACCGCGCCACCGGCGGAAAAGCCCGGTGCGCCCACGGTGCCCCAGGCACTGCCGTTCCAGCGCATCACCGTGGCCTTGCCGCCGTTCTGGCCGTCCCGGTAGGCCACCACCAGATCGCCATTGGCCGCCAAGGCCATGCTCACATTGTCCACAGCGCCGGTGGAGATCCCGGACGCACCCACCGCCGCCCAGGCGGAGCCGCCCCAGCGCATCACGGTGAGCTTGCCGCCGCTGCCATTGTCGCGGTACGCTACCAACGGGTTTCCGTTGCCATCAAGGGCCAAGCTCAGGGCTTCGGCCACAGCGGCCGAAAATCCCGGTGACCCCACCACGTTCCATGCAGTGCCGTTCCAGCGCAGCACCGTGGCCTTTTGCCCGTACGCGCCGTCCTGGTACGCCACCACCGGATCGCCGGCACCATCAAGCGCAATGCGCAGGTAGGCGGCGGGCCCTGCGGAAATGCCCGGTGCGCCCACGGTGGACCAGGAGCTTCCGTCCCAGCGCATCACCGTGGCCTTTTGCCCGTTGGCTCCGTCCTGGAAGGCGATCACGGGGTTGCCTTGCGCATCAAGCGCCATGTCCTGGAAGGCGGAATACCCCGGCAGGGGCCACTGGCCGTCAGCAGGGCCCAAGGGAAGCCATGTGCCTTGCGCCAGAAGCAGAACAGCCTGGCCGAACAGCGAAATGCAAAGGAGTGAAACTCGTTTCATGGAGGAAAGGTGTGCCATTTTCAACAACAGGAATGCGGCCTTCAACGCCGCAAGCGCACCAAAGGTTGATCGCACCGCAGCCCCCGGAAGCGCATCCAGCGGGCCATGCGCACCATGCACCCGTCCGCATTTTGCAGGGCAGCGGGATGGCACACACGCCTTCCCCTTAACTTCACCGCCCCGCCAAGGAAGACGATGGAGAAAGTAGACCTGAAGTTCCTGCGCATCACTTACAGCCACACGCACGCCGGGGCCTATGCCCTCATCCTTGCGGAAACGCAGGGCGACCGGAGGCTCCCCATCATCATCGGCGGGGTGGAGGCCCAGGCCATCGCCATCCAGGTGGAGAACATCCGCCCCGCGCGGCCCTTGACGCACGACCTGTTCAAGAGCTTCTGCGACCAGTTCAGCATCAACTTGAAAGAGGTGGTGATCAACGACCTGGTGGAAGGCATTTTCCACGCAAAGCTGGTGCTGGAGCAGGGCGGGCGCGAGGTGGAGGTGGATGCGCGCAGCAGCGATGCCATCGCCCTGGCCCTTCGTTTCGCATGCCCCATCCGCACGTTCGAGTTCATCCTTGCCGCAGCCGGCCTGAAGATGGAGGAGGGCGAAAGCGAGGCCGCCGAGGCTGGCAACGCACCGCAGGAAGAACCATCCCGCAAGAAGGACCTGCACACGGCCAGCGCCGATGAGCTGCGGCAACTGCTGAAGGAGGCGCTGGAAAACGAGGACTACGAGGGCGCCAGCAAGCTGCGCGACGAGCTAAAGCGGCGCGAAGGCACGAACTGACCCCCGCGCACCGCCCCAACATGTGCTGAACATGATGCACCCCCGGGACTTCACTTTCGGCAATTGCTCCGCGCCATGGTGAGGGACGAGGCCGCGCTGCTGAAAAACTTCAGCCTCCCCAAGATGCTGGCGCCCGTGGCCATCGGCCTGGGCATCACCGCGCTGCTGATCTGGCGCACCGCCGACCTGGGCGCGCTGCAATCGATCTCCTGGACCCGGGGCACCTCCTTCTGGATGCTGCTTGCATTGGGCAGCTTGGTGATGCGCGACTGGATGTACATGGCCCGCATCCGCCACCTCACCGGCCGCAAGCTCACCTGGTGGCGGGCATTCGTGGTCATCATGCTCTGGGAGTTCGCCAGCGCCCTGGCACCCGGCATGATCGGCGGCGGATTCTTCTTCGCCATCTGGTTCCTCAGCCGCGAAGGCGTGGATACCGGCACCAGCATCACCGTGATCACCTTCACCTCCTTCCTGGACGGCATCTTCCTGGCCGTGATGGCCCCCCTGGTGTACTTCCTGGTGGGCCGCGAAGCGCTCTTTGAAGGCGCCGAGCTCTCCGGCACCTTCTTGGGCAAAAGCCTCTTCCTGGCGTTCTGGACCGTCTATTTCATCATCCTGGCCTACAAGCTCTTCGTGGCCTACGCCCTGTTCGTGAACCCCGTGTTCGTGAAGCGTGCCCTGGTGGGCATCTTCAGCGCCCCCCTGCTGCGCCGCTGGCGCCGGTCGGCGGTGACCACGGGCGACCAGCTGATCACTGCGGCGGGCGGCCTGCGCCACCAAGGATGGAGCTACTGGTGGCCCGCATTGGCCACCACCTTCGCCAGCTGGACCGCCCGCTACAGCATCGTCAACTGCATCCTGCACGCCTTTCCGCACGGCATTGCCTTCAGCGACCTGGTGGTGTACGCCAAGCAGGTGGTGATGGGCATCATCGTACTGCTGAGCCCCACCCCAGGGGGCAGCGGACTGGCGGAATTCATCTTCAACGACTTCCTCGGCATGTACGTGGCCCCCGGATTGGCACCCGCCATCGCCCTGCTCTGGCGCTTGCTGAGCTACTACCCGTACATCCTCATCGGCGCCATCCTGCTGCCGCGCTGGGTGAAGCAGAACGTCATCGCACCCCTGGCACACCCCCACCACGAACCGTTGGGCGAAGCGGGGGAAATACCGCACACCTGACGGCTTCGCATGACCGCTTCAGGGCCATCACCTCTTAATCCTTCACCACAGAGGCACGGAGGACGCAGAGGTCCTCCTTATGCACGGGGAATAGACACTGTCAATTTCACGACCGAAGGCCGCCTCCGTGGCCTTCTTCCAGCCCAATAGTACGCTGCCGTCCGTATGCTCCGTGTTCTCTCCCGCAAGCTGGATGAAACATGTGCCCAGGGCTATCGGGTCTTATCCATGCGCCTGGCGGCGCATTCACACACTGTCTTGAACCACGGATCCACACGGATGCACACGGATGCACACGGATAGGGAAGGTTGGTTTGCTTGGCAGGTGGGTCCGTGATCCGTGTTCATCGGTGTCCATCCGTGGTTTGAATTCTATTGGATGACGCGCCCGCAGGGCGCGTTAGACCCGTTGGCCTTGAATATGTGCCTCTGTGGTTGAAATTCAAGACGATAAGAAGCGATAGCCCTCATGGCCGCTTCCGCCTTCGGGCAATTCCGCCTACATTGACCGCCTTTCCAAGCCACCATGGAACGATTTCAAGGTCTTTTCGGCATCATCGCCATTCTGGGCATCGCCTTTCTGGCCAGCAACAACCGCAAACGGATCAACTACCGCACCGTGCTCAGCGGGCTGGGCCTGCAGCTGCTGATCGCCGTGCTGGTGCTGAAAATACCCCCCGTTACGCGGTTCTTCCAGGGCATGGGCCACGGGATGCAGAAGATCGAGCACTTTGCACGGCAGGGCGCGGCCTTCGTGTACGGCGGCATCGCCAGCGTGCAGCCCGATGGCACCCTTGCCAACTACACGCAGGGCGGCTTCGTGTTCGCCTTCAACATCACGGCCACCATCATTCTGGTGTGCATCATCGTGGCCATCCTCTACCACGTGGGCATCATGCAGCACATCGTGTCGGTGATCGCAAAGGCCATGAACTGGGTGATGCGCGTGAGCGGTGCCGAAGCCTTGAGCAACGCCGCCAGCGCGTTCGTGGGGCAGGTGGAGGCGCAGGTGATGATCCGCCCCTACCTGGCAGGCATGACGCGCAGCGAGCTGCTGGCCAGCATGAGCGGTAGCCTGGCCTGCATCGCCGGCAGCATCCTGGTGGTGTACGTGGCCATGGGCGCACAGGCCGGCATGGACCTGGCCCCGAAGCTGATCGCCGCCAGCCTGATGGCCGCCCCCGGCGCGCTGGTGATCAGCAAGATCGTATGGCCGGAAACCGAGGAGAGCCAGACCATGGGCAAGGTGAAGCTGGAAGTAAAGAGCCCGTACATCAACACCGTGGATGCCATCAGCCACGGCGCCGGCGACGGCTTCCGCATCGCCATGAACGTGATCGCCATGCTCATCGGCTTCATCGCCCTGATCGCCTTGGTGGACTACGGCTTAGTGAAGATCGGCCACCTCTTCAGCGCCGACCTCAACCTCTCGCTGGACTGGATCTTCGGAAAACTTTTCTATCCCATGGCCTGGGCCATGGGCGTGCCCGCCGCCGATGTGGCCAACGTGGCCACCCTGCTGGGCCAAAAGCTCACCATCAACGAGTTCGTCGCCTTCATGAACCTCACCTCGCACACCACCCCGGTGGTGACGGAAAAAGGCCTGCTGATCGTCTCCATCGCCATCTGCGGCTTCGCCAACTTCAGCAGCGTGGGCATGCAGATCGGCGGCATCGGCGAGCTGGCCCCGGAACGGCGCGGCGACCTGGCGCGCTTAGGCTTGAAGGCGCTGCTCTGCGGGACGTTGGCCAGCTACATGAGCGCGACGATCGCGGGGATTTTGATGTAGGCCTATTGCACCACGAACTTGCTCCCCGCCAGCCAGCGCGTGCCATCGCTCAGGTGCAGGGCGTAGGTGCCCGAAGCCAACCGCGACACATCCACCTCCGCCTCGTTCGCTATGCTGGTGGGCACTTGCTGCCGCAGCACCAACTTCCCTTCCAAGGTGGTGATCGAAAGCGTGAGCGGGCCCGTGGAGGCGAGATTCTCCGGCAGGTGGATGCCCACGTGCAATTGATCCTGCACGGGGTTGGGCCACAGCTTCAGCGCACCCGCCAAGTTGGTGACCTGCTCGGTGATGCCCACCCCATCGCAGCCCGGCACGATGCAGC
>JAFEAI010000250.1 GCA_018266475.1 Bacteroidota bacterium | reverse complement strand
GCACGATGAGAAAAGTTCTTTTTGCACTGGCCGTTGCTACTGCGGCCAGCGTGGCGGCACAGCCGAGCCCTGGCGCGGCCAAGCTGCAGGCGCTGCTGTACCAGATCGACCACATGTACGTGGACAGTGTGGATGACAACAAGCTGGTGGAAAAGGCGATCACCAGCATGCTGGCGGAGCTGGACCCGCACAGCGTGTACATCCCCAAGGAAGACCTGGAGGAAGTGAACGAGCCGCTGAAGGGCAACTTCGAGGGGGTGGGGATCCAGTTCAACATTGTGCGGGACACCATCTACGTGGTGGATGCCATCAGCGGGGGGCCCAGTGAGCGCGTGGGCATCCATGCGGGCGACCGGGTGGTGAGCGTGGACGGCAAGGCCGTTGCGGGCACCGGGGTGAAGAACGCCGATGTGATCAAGCTGCTGCGCGGGCCCAAGGGCACCAAGGTGAACGTGGGCGTGGTGCGGCAGGGCGAGAAAGCGCCGCTGGAATTCACCATCACCCGCGACAAGATCCCCATCTACAGCGTGGAGGCTGCGTACATCGCGGCACCGGGCGTGGGCTACATCAAGGTGAGCCGCTTCGGCGCCACCACCACCAAGGAACTGACCGACAAGCTGGACGAGCTGAAGAAGCAGGGCATGAAGGACCTGGTGCTGGACCTGCAAGGCAACGGCGGCGGGTACCTGCGCTCGGCGATCGAGATGGCCGACCAGTTCCTGGACGACCGCAAGCTGATCGTGTACACCGACGGGCGCACCACCCCGCGCGAGGACACTTACGCCACCAAGGGCGGCAAGTTTGAAAAGGGGCGGCTGGTGGTGATGATCGACGAGGGCAGCGCCTCGGCGAGCGAGATCGTCACGGGCGCCTTGCAGGACTGGGACCGCGCAGTGGTGGTGGGCCGCCGCTCCTTCGGCAAGGGGCTGGTGCAGCGCCCGGTGATGCTGCCCGACGGCTCGGCCGTGCGCCTCACCGTATCGCGCTACTACACGCCCAGCGGCCGCTGCATCCAAAAGTCGTATGCGGACGGCCTGGAAGCCTACAAGCATGAACGCGCGGACCGCCTCAAGGAAGGCGAGCTCACCAATGCCGACAGCATCCACTACCAGGATACGGTGAAGTACTTCACCCATAACCGGCGCGTGGTACACGGCGGCGGAGGCATCATGCCCGATGTCTTCGTGCCCATCGACACCACCTACAGCTCCGCCTGGTTCGGCCAGCTGGTGCGCAAGGGGATCACCAACACGGCCGCCATCAACTATGTGGACCGCAACAGGGAGGCGTTGCTGCGCCAATACAAGGACGTGGAAGCCTTCCGCGCGGGGTTCACCGTGGGGCCGGACCTCACGGAAGCCCTGGCCAAGCTGGCCGAAGAAGCCAAGATAGAACCCGACAGCGCGGGCATGGCCCGGAGCAAGCCCTTGGTGGACCTGCGGCTGAAGGCCTTGATCGCACGGGACCTGTGGAACACCTCGGCCTACTGGCAAGTGATCAACACCAACAACCCGGTGGATGCCAGCTACGACAAGGCCCTGCAAGTGATCCGCGACCCGGAGCTGCAACGGCAGAAGTTGGCCGAGCGGTAGGGGCCGCAGGCAAGCTCCTTTACCGTTGCGGCAACCAACAGGTCCGATCCCGGCTTCGCATCGTTCCGACCATTTGTTCGCTCACCCGGCATCCACCCCGGTGGCCATTCGGATCGTCCTTTGGACTGCCCTGAACGCCGCATTGGTCTTAAATACCTGTTAACGCGGGGCCCGGCCTTGCCCCCGCCCGGTGCCACGCGCTATTTTCGCCCGGCACATCCACATCCACAATGAAGGAAAACATCAAGATCGCACTGCTGGCGGTGATCGCCGTTGCGGCTATTTTCATGGCCGTGGGCCAGCGCAGCCAGGAGGCCGCCCCCACCACGTTCGCACCGCTGCCGGCGAAAGCCGCGGCCGCAGTGCCCGCCACCACCCCGGCACCGCAGAACACCTTTGACCCGCTGACGCCGCCCGCCGCGGCCGCCGCGCCCGAGGCCACCGGGCCCGCCACCACCATCGGCTTCGAGAAGGCCACGCATGATTTCGGCAAGGTGATGCAGGATTCCGACAACAAGTACGCCTTCAAGTTCACCAACACCGGCAAGGAGCCGCTGGTGATCACCAATGCCGTTGGCTCCTGCGGATGCACCGTGCCGGATTATCCCAAGCATCCCATCAAGCCGGGTGAATCCGATGTGATCCGCGTGGAATACAAGCCCGGCAAGCAGGAAGGCCAGCAGAACAAGACGGTGACCATCACCGCGAACACCGAACCGGTGCAGACCGTGCTGCAGATCACCGCGAATGTGCAGAAGGGCATGTGAGCCACTTCCTCCCCACAACGCGATGCGGCCGGCCTGAAGAAGCCCGGCCGCATTGCTTTTCAGCCCGTGCGCCGTGAGTTACAGCAGGCTGTCAATAAGCGCGGCCAGCTTGCGGTCCTTGTCGGTGACCACATCCCCGGCATCGTGGGTGCTGAGCGAGATCTCCACCGTGTTGTACACGTTGCGCCAATCAGGGTGGTGCCCCATGCGCTCGGCCACCAGGGCCACGCGCGCCATGAAGCCGAAGGCTTCGTTGAAATCCTTGAACTTGAAGCTGCGCCTGAGCGCGTTGTTTTCCTCATGCCACATGGTGCTTTGCGGTTTGTGCACCGCCCTCCGGGAGCACAACACCGCAGCCCTGCCCTTCGTTCGGCGGCCGCCCCGCTACCGGTGTACCGGCAACGGGATCAGGGGCACCTCACCGGCGGTGGTGGCCAATTGCATTTCGTCCACCAAGCGGCCCGCCCCGAGGTACTTGTCCATCACGAACAGCACGTACCGGATGTCCACGGAAATGTTGCGGCACTTGGCGGGATCGAAGAGGATGTCGCTCATTGTGCTTTCCCAGGTGCGGTCGAAATTGATGCCCACCAGCTCTCCCCTGCCATTGAGCACGGGGCTGCCGCTGTTGCCGCCGGTGGTATGCAGCGAGGCCAGGAAGCACACGGGCATTTCGCCGTCCTGGCCGTAGCGCCCGTAGTCCTTGGCCTTGTACAGTTCCATCAGCTTTGCCGGCACGTTGAAGTCGGGGTCGTCGGGATCGTTCTTTTCCATGACGCCTTCCAAGGTGGTGAACGGCTTGTAGATGATGCCATCGCGCGGCTCGGCACCTTCCACCCTGCCGTAGCTGAGGCGCAGGGTGCTGTTGGCATCGGGCCACCAGGTCTTCTCCGGGAAGAGCTCCATCAGCCCGCGTGAAAAGGTGCGCATGGCATCCTCAATGCTGTCACCGATCTCGGTGTGCCGCGGCCGCACATCCTCCAGAAAGGCGGTGGTAAGGGCCTGCACCAGTTCGTAAGCCGGGTCCTTGGCCATGCGCTTGGCCACGGCCGGCGAGAAATGGTCCAACGCGCCATACAGGCGGGCGGGGTCGGTGAAGATGCTCTTGCTGAACACCGCGTCGGCATAGCGGTCCGTGCTGCCCGCATAGCGGGAATCGATGACCTTCAGCGCATCCGGCGAGAGGGCGGGCCCGGCATGCTTGCGGTAGATGGGCAGCAGGGCCTTGAACACGTCGCGGTCCACCGCGGGGATGTAGTTCCTGAAATAGCCCTGGGCCGCTTCACGGAGGCGGGCCACCTCGGCATCCAGCTTGCCCGCCTTGCGCAGCTCCTGGTGCTGGGCGACCAGCTTGTTGTAGCCCTGTGAAAAGCGGAGGAACTCCGGGCCCATGTACACGAACTCCGCGTACAGCTCCCGCGCGGTGGCATACGGCAGGTATTCCTTGTACAGCCCGGCCAGCTGGCCCAGCACGGGCTCGTATTCCGGCTTGCCCGCCGCGCGTGCATTGAACGCGCGTTCCTGCGCCAGCTTCACGCCCACGGCATCCAGTTCCTTAAGCCCGCGCACCTCGCCGATCCACTTCTTCCAGCCGTTGCTGATGCGGCTTTGCTTGCTGGCGTACTGCAGCTTGGCCTGCTCGCTGGTGAGGCGCGCCGCATCGATCACCTGCAGACTGGCCGTGCGCATCTCGATGCGCAGGGGGTCCAGCACGTCCATCACCTGCGACACGGCGAAGCTGGGCAGGTAGCGCTGCGTGTTTCCGGGAAAGCCGAAGATCATGGTGAAATCCCCGGGCTTCACGCCGTCCAGGGCGATGGGCAGGCTATGGCGCGGCACGAAGGGCACGTTCTCCACATGGTAGTCGGCGGGGGCGTTTTCCGGCGAGGCATAGATGCGGAACACGCTGAAATCGCCGGTTTGCCGCGGCCACATCCAGTTGTCCGTGTCGCCGCCGAACTTGCCGATGCCGCTGGGCGGGGCGCACACCAGGCGGATGTCGGAGAAGGTCTCGCTCACGATGAGGTACCAGCTGTTGCCGTAGTTGAACGGCTTCACCACGGCCTTCATGCCCGTGCCGCCCACGGCTTCCCGCACAATGGAATCGCCCAGCCTCCTGGCGGCCTCCTCGCGGTCGGGTTCCTGCATGCCCGGGGTGAATGCCGACTGCATGCGGCCGGTAACGTCCTCCATGCGCACGATGAAGGTGGCCGTGAGGCCGGGGCTGGGCAGCTCATCGGCCAGCGTGGCTGCGCTGAACCCGTCCCGCAGGTAGTTGTGCTCCATGGAGCTGTGCTGCTGGATGAAGCTGTGGCCGCAGTGGTGGTTGGTAAGGATCAGCCCCTGGGTGCTCACCACCTCGGCCGTGCAGCCGCCGCCGAACAACACCACGGCATCCTTCAGCGAACTGTGGTTGATGCTGTATATGTCCTCCGCCGAGATGCGGAGGCCCTCCGTGCGCATGTCGCCCTCGATGGCCTTCAGCAGCGTGGGCAGCCACATGCCCTCATGGGCAAGGGTTGCGAAGGGGGCTGTTAGTGCAAAAAATAAAAGGAGGAGCGCAGATCTTGGAGAGCGGGGCATGCCATGGTCATTTGCGTCCGCCACGGCGAATGCCGCAGCGGTGGAGAGTGGTGCAAGTTTACCATTTCCCGGCATTGGATGGATCCCTGCACAGGGCAAGCGGACTTTGGGGGCCGTGCATAGCCATAAAGGACACCCCGGGGTGAAAAGACAAGGGCGGACACCGGTCCGCACGGAAAAATGCCGTGCCTTGGCGGGTCGCCGTTCGTGCGCCGCACCCGTGCTTACCTTAGTGCGCCTTCCCGCCCGATGCGATCGCTCCGCCTTGCCTCCGTGCCCGCCCTGCTGGCCGCCATTGGAGGATTGCATGCCCAGCCCCAATTGCATTTTGTGGAAAACCGCGGCCAGTGGGCATCCCCGGTGCTGTTCCGCGCCGATGCGCCGGACGCCGTACTGTGGTGCGAACAAGGGGCCGTGCTGATCGACCGCTTTGATGCGGGCGCCGTGGCTGCCCTCCATGCCGGGCGCACCGGAACCACGGCGCCTGATGCGCCGCGCACCATCGCCCACCATGCCCTGCGGCTGAAATTCCCCGGAGCCTCCGGGCCGGTGCGCACCGAAGGCCTCGGCGTGCAGCGCGGCGGCTACAACTATTTCCTGGGCAACGACCCCGCCCGGTGGGCGTCCAACGCCCATGCCTTTTCCGCCGTGGTGCAGCACGACCTGTACCCGGGCATCGACCTGCGGCTGCGCCGGGGGGGCGAAGTGCTGAAATACGACATTGTGGTGGCGCCCGGCGCCGATCCGCGGCAGGTGCGGCTGACCTACGAGGGCGCCACGGAGCTCCGCCTGCGCAATGGCCAACTGCTGGTGGGCACACGCTTCGGCCACCTGGTGGATGAAGTGCCCCTGGCCTACCAGATCAGGAACGGGCGGCAGGAACGCGTGGAATGCCGCTATGCCCTCAAGGGCGGCACGGCTTCCTTCGTGCTGGGCTCCTATGATCCCGCGCTGGAACTGGTGATCGACCCCACGCTCGCCTTCAGCAGCTACTCCGGGTCCACCACCGACAACTTCGGCTACACCGCCACCTTCGACGACCGCGGCTACCTCTACTCCGGCAGCAGCGCCTTTGGCCAAGGCTACCCCACCACCACCGGCGCCTATGACGTTTCCTGGAACGGCGGCACCGGCAACCAGAACCCCGGCACCGACATCGCCCTTACCAAATGGGACACCACCGGCTCGTTCCTGGTGTGGAGCACCTTTCTGGGCGGCAGCGGCGATGACCTGCCGCACAGCCTGATCGTGAACGCCAACAACGAACTGATCGTGCTGGGCACCACGGGATCCGCCAACTTCCCCACCACCACGGGCGCCTTCCAGGCCTCCTTCGGCGGCGGCACCTCCTTTACGCCCCAAGGCATCGGCACCCGCTATCCCCTGGGCACGGACATGATTATATCCCGCATCGCCGCCGACGGCTCGCAGCTGCTGGCCAGCACCTACATCGGCGGCAGCGGAAACGACGGCATCAACAATGCCGCGGGCCTGCACTTCAACTATGCCGACGACATGCGCGGCGAGGTGGAACTAACGCCCGCCGGCAACATCCTGGTGGCCAGCTGCACCCAAAGCACCGACTTCCCCACCACGCCCGGCGCCTACCGCACCGCCTTCAGCGGCGGCACCCACGATGCCGTCCTGTTTGAACTCAACCCCGCACTAACCACCCTCCACTGGAGCACCTATTTCGGCGGTGCACTGGCCGATGCCGCCTACTCGGTGGAACTGGACGGCACCGGCAACATCTTCATCACCGGCGGCACCACCTCGGTGAACCTGCCCACCACGCCCGGCGCGGCAATGGCCACCTTCCAGGGCGGCGCCGCCGATGCCTTCGTGGCCAAGTTCAACCCCAACGGCACCGCCCTGCTCGCCTCCACCTACTACGGCAGCACCGCCTACGACCAGTTCTATTTCGTAAGCCTGGACCGCGACGGCAGCGTGTACCTCTTCGGCCAAACCGCCGCTGAGGCAGGCGCGCTCATCTCCGGCGCCACCTATTTCCAAAGCACCGGGGGGCAGCTGCTCGCAAAGCTCTCCAACAACCTTTCCACCGTGGTCTGGAGCTCGCGCACAGGGGCCACCTCCGGCCCGGGCATAGGCCGCCCAAACATCTCCCCCACCGCCTTCCTGGTGGACGTGTGCGACAAGATCTACATCTGCGGATGGGGCAGCAACATCATGGGCACACTCTCCACCACCGGCCTGCCCATCACGCCCGACACCTTCCAAAGCACCACCGACGGCAGCGACTTCTACCTCGGCGTGTTCGACATCAACATGACCGGCCTCTCCTACGCCACCTTCCTCGGCGGCGCCGGCAGCCTGGAGCACGTGGACGGCGGCACCAGCCGCTTCGACCGCCGCGGCCGCGTGTACGGCGCCGTTTGCGCCGGATGCGGCGGCCACAGTGATTTCCCCAACACCCCCAACGCCTGGAGCAGCACCAACAATTCCTTCAACTGCAACCTCGCCGTGTTCAAGTTCGATTTTGACGCCCCCTTGGTGATCGCAGCGCTCGCCGCACCCCCAACCCTGTGCGCCGGGTCCTCCATCTCCTTTGCCAACCTGAGCCACCTCGGCACCTCCTGGCATTGGGATTTCGGCGACGGAACCACCTCCACCGCAC
This sequence comes from Bacteroidota bacterium, assembly GCA_018266475.1. Lineage (GTDB taxonomy): Bacteria > Bacteroidota > Bacteroidia > Flavobacteriales_F > PHOS-HE28 > PHOS-HE28. The sequence goes on along the minus strand of JAFEAI010000250.1, from coordinate 10,230 downwards.
AAGTGCCTTCCCACACCTATGCCGCCCCCGGCACCTACACCGTACAGCTGGTCGCCACGGACCCCAATGCCTGCAACGGCCAGGACACCGCCACCGTGCAAGTGCAGGTGCTTCATGCCGCGCCCGTGCTGATGCCCTTGGCGGACATCACCACCTGCGGACCCGTGCCCGGCCTCACCCTCACCGCCAATTCCGCCGGCACCGCAACCACCTGGCACTGGTCCACAAGCCCCCAGTTCACCGACATGCTGAACGCTTCCACCGCCGACAGCTCCGCCCTGCTCTCACCCGTGGTGCCCGGCACCTACTACGTGCAGGCCAGCACCGGCCAAGGCTGCCCCGTGACCGGCCAACTGCAGGTACACAGCGTGCTCCTGCAGGCCGCCATTTCGCCTTCCGTTTCCATTTGCGCCGATGACACCGCCACCATCACCCTTGCGGGGATCGATCCCGGCAGCACCATCCATTGGACACCGGCATCCCTGGTGCTGGCAGGCCAAGGCACCGCGCAGGTGCTGGCGGCACCCGCCACGCCCGCATACATTGCGGCCACGGTGAACGCCCCCGGCGGATGCACGTGGAAGGACAGCACCTTCGTGGACGTGGGCCTGATGAGCGGCAGCGGCGTAACCGCCACCGTGGACCAGCCCATTGTGGTGCCGGGCACCACCGTACACCTTCTGGCCACGCCCACCACCGGCGTTACCTGGGCATGGACCCCCGCCAACGCCGTGAGCGACCCAGCCGCCGCCGCGCCCACCGCAACGGTGAACACCACCACCACCTTCCACGTGACCGTGAGCGACGGCATCTGCTCCCACACCGACTCGGTGAAGGTGACCGTACACGAACTGGTGTGCGACGACCCGGACATCTTCGTGCCCGATGCCTTCACGCCCAACGGCGACGGCAGCAACGACGCGCTATTTGTGCGCGGCCGCCACATCGCCTCCATGGAATTGAAGGTCTTTGACCGGTGGGGCGAGCTGGTATTTGCCACGGAAGACCAGGCCAAGGGCTGGGACGGCAGCTACAACGGCCGGCCTGCGGAACCCGCCGTGTACGTGTACTGGCTTACGGTGAAATGCCGCGACGGGCAGGACTACTTCCACAAGGGCAACGTAACCGTGATCCGATGAGGCCCCTGAAGGAGCAAGCCAGCGGCGGCGTGCCGCAAGCCATGCACCGCGCCCTCCGCCTGATGCTTGCCGGCTGCTGCCTTGCCTGGGGCGGCCTGGCCGTATTGGCGCAGGACATCCACTTCTCGCAGTTCTTCAACACGCCGTACGCCCAAAGCCCCGCCAATATCGGCCAGTTCGACGGTGACTACCGCATGGGCGCCGTGTACCGCCAGCAATGGCGAAGCGTCACCATCCCCTACAACACCTTCGGCATGGGCGGAGACGCGGCCCACCTTGCGGGCATCAGGGGCTTAGGCATCGGCGCCTGGCTCTACAACGACCGCGCAGGCACCTCCCGCCTGAACACCTTCCATGCCGACCTCGGCGCCAGCTTCACACTGCCGCTGGACCGGGCCCGCCTGCACCACCTCACCGCCGGCCTACAATTCGGCTTCTCCAACGCCAGCATTGATTATAACGCCTTGCGCTTCGACGCGCAGTACAACGGCTTCAGCTACGACCCCTCCCTCAACACGGGCGAGCAATTCACCCGCAGCGCCCGCTCCCGCATGGACCTCCATGGCGGCATGGCGTACCGCTTCCAGCGCGACAAGCGCCATGGCTTCAGTGCGGGCTTCGCCTTGTTCAACCTCACCACGCCCGACGTTTCCCTCTTCGATGCGGCACCCGTGCCGCTGGACCGGCGCGCCGTGCTGCATGCCGCCGCGCAATTCCCCATTGGCGGCCAGGTGGACCTGCTGCCCGTGGCCCAATGGCAGGCCCAAGGCACCTTCAGGGAGCTGGACATCGGCGGACTGGTGCGCTACATCCTGCTGGACGACTGGGGGCTTGCGCGCGCCCTGCAAGGCGGGCTGCTGATGCGCGCCAAGGATGCAGGCTTCCTCTACGCCGGCATGGAACATGACGACTGGACCGTCGGCCTCAGCTACGACATCAACCTAAGCCGCCTGCAACCCGCAAGCCGCAACCGGGGCGGCTTCGAGGTGACGGCGATCAAAATATTCCGCAAGCGGCCACCGGTGCCCGTGCGCTACAAAGCCTGCCCGGACCAGATGTAATGCGCAAGCTCCCTGCAACCATACGGGCATGGATGCTGCCGCCGCTTGCCGCTGCCGCCCTTGGCGCACATGCCCAAAGCGCGGACCAGTTCACCGCCTGGGGCGACAAGGCCATGGCCCTGGGCCAGCACTATGGCGCCTCGCGCTACTATGCCGAAGCCCTGGGAAAAGCGCCCGGCCTGATGGAGCTGCAATGGAAATACGCCGAGGCCTGCCGCCAAAGCAACCAGTACGGTGAAGCGGCGTTGTTCTACGACAAGGTGCAGAAGAAGGACCATGCCCGCAACCATCCCGAGGCCCTGCGCTGGTTGGCCGAAATGCAGATGTGCAGCGCGGAATACGACGAGGCCCAAACCACCTGGGCCAAGGCTATGCAGAAGGAACGGAAGAAGGATTCCTTCATCGCGCAGCGGGCAGCCAATGGCCTGGAAGGATGCAAGCTGGCCAAGCGGCTGCTGAACGACCCGGACACCCTGGTGCGCATCATGCACCTGCCCATGCCGGTGAACACCTTCAGCAGCGAGTTCGGCGCGCGCACCGGGCCCGACAGCGCCTTGTACTTCACCTCCCTGCGGGGCCCGACCACCGCCGATGGCCGCGTGAAGGACACCGCCGACTACCGCGCGCAGATCTTTCGCACCACGCAGGCCGGCGGCAACTGGAACGAACCTGCCGCGCTCCCCGCCAACGTGAACAATGGCCGCAACAACGCCAACTGTGCATGGTCCGGCGACGGACGCTGGTTCTACTTCTCCCGCGAGGAGGCACCGGGCCAGTTCAGCATCCGCGCGGTGGACGCCCACCGCGCAAACGACACAGGGGCCGTGGTGCTGCGCATGCCGGGATACACGGTAACGCAGCCCATGGTGGCCGACTTTGAAAACACTGAAACGCTATTCTTTGCCAGCAACATGCCGGGTGGCCAAGGCGGCATGGACATTTGGTGGGGCACGCTTGTTGGCAAGGACCTGATCAACCCCAAGCCGATGGGGCCGCCGGTGAACACGCCCGGGAATGAAGTGACGCCATTCTTCAACCCCTCCGACAGCACGCTTTGGTTCAGTTCCGATTTCCTGCCCGGCCTGGGCGGCTACGACCAGTTCGTGGGCAAATGGGCACCCGGCATGCAAGCAGATCCCGTGAACATGGGCATGCCCTTCAACAGCCCGGCAAACGACCTGTACCCGGCCGTGTACAATGACGGCAGCACAGGTTGGTTCACCAGCAACCGCACGGGGTCCTTCGCCGAAAAGGGAGCAACCTGCTGCAACGACCTGTACCGCTTCAGCTATCCCACGGAAGCACCCGCACCGGCACCCGTGGCAACGCATGAGCTGGACACGCTCCCCTACAACCTGTCCGGCCTGGACACGGCCGCCATGGGCGACGGCGCGCTGAAGCGCCTTACCTCGCTGCGCGAAAAGCTGCCCATCCGCCTGTACTTCCACAACGACGAACCCGACCCGCGCAGCTGGAGCACCACCACCCCGCTGGACTATGCCGAAACCTTCCGCAGCTACCAGGCGCACAGGCCGGAGTATGATTCCGCCTGGCGGGCCACGGCGGAGGAAAATACCGCGTTCGACACCTTCTTCCGGTCCCGCGTGGAAGGCGGCTTCGCGCAGCTGAACGACTTTATTGCCCTGCTGCAACAAGCACTTGGGGAAGGCCAACGCATCAAGCTCACCATCCGCGGCTATGCCAGCCCGCTGGCCAAGAGCGACTACAACAGGAACCTGTCGCTGCGGCGGATCAGTTCCTTGATGAACTACCTGCGCATCACCGGCCACGGCGCCCTTGCCAAATACCTCGATGGCACGGCTGAAAACGGCGCGCGGCTCACCATCCTGGAGCGGCCATTCGGCAAGGAAACCGCCGCCACCACCGTAAGCGACCGCTTGGATGACCTTCGCAATTCCGTGTACAGCGTGGGCGCGGCCATGGAACGGCGGATCGAGATCGAACAGGTGGAATGACGGGCTGTACACGGGTGCATGGCCGGGACTGCATGCCCCCGGGCCAAGGCCCGGGGCAACGCTTTGCTCCCGTTGGGCAGGTGCCTTGCCCACCTCATTGGGCACCAACCCACACCTTCACAACCGCCTTTCCATCCGCGCGAAGGATGTACATGCCCGTGGAAAGGCCGCACGACCCCGGCAAGAGCACACCTGCACCCGCACTCCCCAATTGTTGTTGGGTTACGGTCCGCCCCAAGGCATCATGCAGCGTAAGCTGATGCGGGCCGGGGAGAAGGCCGTGGACCCACATGCCCTCGGATGTTTCCGTTGCGGAAAGTGCGCCCTGTGGGGCGAAATATTCCTGCATGCCCACCTCCAACCCGCAGGTGTCGGCATAGCTTGGGCCAATGTACCGGGCAACATCATGGACATACGCGGTTGATGGTAGTATGTGGCAAGTGGCATAAAGCGTATCATTGAAGAAGGTGAAGTCATAGCTGATAGGGTTGAGCTCGCCGCCCAAGCCGCACCAGTGGTGGCCGTCCCAGGTGGCGATGCTCCACGCCGGAGTGGTACCGGCATAGTAGAACCCACCTCCAACCCAAAGCAAGTCATCCCGTACTAGCAACTGCCAGCCCCCGCTCACAAAGCCGAAATTGCCGGGTTCGTAGGTCAGCCCCACGTCCAGGTCGTGCCATTGGCTGCCATCCCAGCGCTGGATGCTATGGCCCACATTTCCTGCGGACTTCAAGATCACGCCCGTTACATAAAGGTCGCCTTGGTATTCAATTAACGCATGTCCTCCTGCAAATGAGCCAAGTATGCCCGGTTCGCACAGTTTGAACCATTCCTGTCCGTTAAACGCCATGATATCCCTACTGGTGCTACCAACTGCATTGCAATTCCCGGAAACAACTAACTGCCCTTGGTATAGGGTGATATCGTACACACTAACTATATCATTTGCAAATTCCGGCAGACCCACATTCACCCAACTTCCTCCCTCGCGCTTGGCCACTCCGTTGCACAAGTGACCATCCGCAACGGAGAATGTGCCCACGGCATAGAGCTCGCCATTCAAAATGCGCATACGCTGCACATGGCCGTTCGGGAAATCCCCATAAGGTTGCCACATCGCTCCATCCCATCGAACTATGCGATAGGAAGTATCACCCGACACGGAAACCGTCCCCCCCGCCACAAGTAGGGAATCTCCAAACCGGATAATACAAGTCGTGGGTGCATTTAATCCGGGCAATGTATCCCATTGACCATTCCGATACCTGAACAAGGCATTGTCCCCGAGCTGCGAATTGCCATCCAGCGAGTAATCCCCGCCCACATAAAGGGCATTATCCACCGTGTCCGCAAACAAGGCCCCGGAACCACCCAAGGGAACGGGAAGTTGCAGATACTCCCAAACGGGCTGGGCAACCCCAATGGAGGGGGCCAATGCAACCGGGGCGATCAACCCGATTGCTTTCATCAGCGCCGGAACCCTCATTGGGCACCAACCCACACCTTCACAACCGCCTTTCCATCCGCGCGAAGGATGTACATGCCCGTGGCAAGGCCGCACGACCCCGGCAAGAGCACACCTGCACCCGCACTCCCCAATTGTTGTTGGGTTACGGTCCGCCCCAAGGCATCATGCAGCGTAAGCTGATGCGGGCCGGGGAGAAGGCCGTGGACCAAGAGACCCGCCCCGGTCCCTACGACGCTCAGCCGGTTCGTTGCAGTAGGCTGTTCGGATACCCCGATCGAGGTTTCCGCGCAGAAGTTCACCAGGAATCCTTGGGGGCCGCCGTGGTGTACATCGTTGAAGTAGGGATTGGTCCACCCGCCCTCATCCAAGGGAAAGAAACTGGTGGTGGCTTCCATGGATTTGCAGTGGACCCCGCCCGCATAAAGGCCGCCGTTGCGGGCCAGGAGGGTGTAAATCTCTTCACTGTATATATCATAGCCCAGTCCATTGCCCCCGAAGTACGCACCCCAATCCAACGCTTGGGCCGGGGTGAACCGCAGCGCAAAGGCATCGCCCGGCATGGTGAACTGGCCACCCGGCGTCGCACTGTTCAGGTAGGGTGTAGACTGCACATACTCATCCGGGCCGGTTTGCATCGGCAGCCCATGTCCGTAAGCATGCCCGCCTACGTACAAGAAACCGTCCGCATCAAATTGAAGGCTCCGGACATGCACCTCCGGCAATTGGTTGTTCTCCACTTCGCCATGCACATACGTCAACCAGGTCAAGGAACGGTCCGCCCCGGCAAAGCGCGCCAAGCAGCTGGAAATGCCCACGTCTTCATCCTGGTGCCATCCGGGGCCAGGTACCACATTGACACCCAATCCCGCATAAGGTGCCACCACCACATCGCCGGTCAAGGGATCCAAGGCCAGGGCGTTGTCCCAGAGCGGTGAACTGAACCCCAGGTAGGTGCTCCACAGCAGCGCGCCATACTGATCGAACTCCATGAGCATGGTTTCCTGTGAACTGCCGGACCAGGAGTGGCAATAAGTAGTGCCGCTGCACGGCACGGACTGGATCGAGGCACTCCCGGTAATGCCTGCAAGCACGGCGCGCACCCGCCCGTTCACAAGACCCGCACGCACTTCCACCGGCCGGTCGAAATCACTGCCACCCAGGAATGTCGCATAGCACGTCCGGTCCTGATCGTCCAGGATCACCAAGAAACCATCCTCCCCTCCACTGTACGGGTATGTGGCGGTGCTGAACGCGGCTTGCACGGCAGGCAAGGTGCCATAGGTGGAACCTGTGATGTACAAGTACTTGCTCCATGACATCCCGGAGAGGGCGCCCGACCCAGTGCCCAAGTAGGTGGAAAGGCCCACATGCCCATTATCCGGGTTCAGCTTAGCGAGGAATGCCTTGCTCCCTGTACTGGTGTTCGTGGACTGGTAGTAGGCAACGCTATTGAGCTGGTGTGTGTACAAGCTGCTGGAATAGGTGTTCCCGCCTACATAGATGTTTCCGTTCGCCGCCACAAGTCCATGGGTTTGGCAACTGGAGGAAGTTGCCCCGCCCAAAAAGGTGGTCCATTGAAGCTGGTCACCAACATCAAAGCCTGATGCAAAGGAAACTGTGCCAACCGGCAGGGAGGTTTGGCCATTATTCGTTGGGAACGCCAGCCACGTTGAAGCCGTCCATCCGCCCACGAAATAGCGGTTCAGATTGTCCTTGGCACTTTCATGGATGGTGGTGGCGCCATCCCCGCCAAAGTAGGTGCTCCAGCAGAGGCCCACTTGCTCATAAGCATCTGCGGCCATAGGCGGCGGACCCACTTGGAATACCAAGGGTAATGCAGGGTTGTAGGAGCTATACTGAAAGCTGACCACTCCTGTGCCATTATTGACGCTGTAGTTCGGCACCCAGCTCACGGGAATGATCGCATTGCCCGCCCCTACCTGGTAGGCTTGCGCAAAGGGCATCTCCATGTACTTGCCGTTGTAGTAGATCTTCAACATTCCCCACAGGTCCACCTTGATGCTGTCCTGGCCGGTGAATGCCAGCTTTAGCTCAGCGGGGTTGCAACCAGGCCGCATCACGAAGGCCATTTTCTGGCCCGCGCTTCCGCTGTAGAAGTGCATGTCGATCTTGTTGAAGATGTTGGGGTAGACCACCCGGCAACTGCCCGTGACATCCGCAACCCCGGTGTTTCCGCACCAGGGTAAATAAAAGTTCTGGGTCCAATCCTTCAGTACGAAACCCACCGGGGATACCGCCTGAGCATTGGGGCCGAACGGACGCATGTCCAGCCTCCACAACGTGTCGGCCGTGGCAGGAACGGTGTCCACATGGGCCATCACAAAGGAAACCGTTGACTGGTCCCGGAGATAGGCCCGGGGTGTGCCGCCTTCCGAATAGTAGCGCACATCCTTGGTCTTGTAGCCCTCCGTGGTGATCACTTGGCCCTTGTTCTCCCAAAAGCCGATGGATTTCTTGTAGTCCTCATGGAAGAAGTCCGGCGGGATATACACGGATTGTGCAGCGGCCATGCATCCAGTAAGCAATGCGGTCAAGATTGAAATGGAGCGTTTCATGATGCCTGAGGGTTGGGAAATTGGAGGTCCAACTGGCAACGCAAGCTACCTATTTTTTCGTGCTACCATGCACGAGCGCAAATATTCACCCGCATGCAACCCAAGTCGATCATTTTCATGCCCCCCAGTAGCTGCTGTCCGGTGCCAAAGTGGAAGTGCAGCCACTGCTATGCGCGGCCCGGTGCGGGTGCAAGGAAGCAGCACTCCGCAACCTATACAAGGCAGGCGCATTACCGGCCCTCCTGAACAAGCATGTCCATCGCCGATGAGAAACGGGACCCACCGATGATCCGGGCTTGTAGCGACCTTCGCGCCGATGAAGATCACGGAGGTGACCACTGGCCGGGCCCTGCACGATTGGACGCGGGTGCCCTGGCGCATCTATGCCGATGACCCCAACTGGGTGCCCCACCTGGTGCAGGACGTGGAGAAGGTGTTCGACCCTGCGCGCAACAAGCTGCTGCAGGCCCGCGCCGACCGCAAGGCGGGGGCCATCAAGCGATGGGTGCTGTATGACGATGCGGGCAATGCCGCAGGACGCATCGCCGCCTTTGTAGACCCCAAGACCGCCTGGACCGACAAGCAGCAGCCCACCGGAGGCTGCGGCTTCTTTGAGTGCATCAACGACCAGCGGGCCGCCACCCTGCTCTTCGATACCGCCCGCGACTGGCTGCGGGCACAAGGCATGGAGGCCATGGACGGCCCCGTCAACCTGGGCGAGCGCAACATGTTCTGGGGCCTGCTCATCGAAAACTTCACGGACCCGCCCATCTACGGCACCAACTACAATCCACCGTACTACGTAACGCTCCTCAAGGGCTACGGCTTCCACATCTACTTCAAGCAGCTCTTCTTCAAGCGCAACGCGCTGGAACCCACCCAGCCCATCTTCCAGCGCAAGTACAACCAGTTCAAGAACGACCCTGATTTCAAGGTGCGCAACGCCGAGGGCATGTCCATGGCGCAGTTGGCCGAGGATTTCCGCACGGTGCTGAACGCCGCCTGGGTGGACCACGAAAACTTCAAGCCCATGCCCAAGGAGGTGGCCCTGAAGACCATCCTGCAGATGAAGCCCGTGATGGACCCGCGCATCATCGTCTTCGTGTACTATAAAAACGCACCGATCGCCTTCTACATCAACCTGCCCGAGCTGAACGAGATCTTCCGGCATGTGAACGGCAACCTCAACTGGGCCGGCAAGCTGAAGTTCCTTTGGCACAAATGGCACGGTACCGCCACCACCATGACCGGCATCGTGTTCGGCGTGGTGAAGGAATGGCAGGGAAAGGGCGTGGAAGGGGCCATGATCGCCTTCATGAGCGAATGGCTGCTGCGATCAAAGCGATACAAGGAAACCGTGCTTACCTGGATCGGCGACTTCAACCCGAAGATGCTAAAGGTGTGCGAGAACCTCGGTGCCGCAAACTACCGCACGCTGGCCACCTACCGGTACCTGTTCGACCGCAGCAAGCCCTTCGAGCGGCTGCCCATTATCGGGCAATGATGCCGCAAGCGCTGCGAGGCCGGAACCCGTCCATGTTGTTCGCCGCTGCGGCGTGATAATTGGACGGGTGCTTGTACATGCCGGGACTGCGGTTACCTTCGCGGCCTCAAAATCGGGCCTGGCCCGATGGCGGCGGATCCTGTAGCTCAGCTGGTAGAGCATTACACTTTTAATGTAAGGGTCCTGGGTTCGAGCCCCAGCGGGATCACCAAAGGCCCTGGCGAAAGCCGGGGCCTTTGTCATTCCTCCCCCAGGCGATAGGCACTTCGCGCAAGCCGGAGGGAAGGCGGAACTGCACGCGGCACCGGCCACGGCCATGGCCGAAGTAGGGGGCCATGGGCGGGAGACACTTCCCCGAAAGACCATGCACAACTTTGAGATCTCCGATCTACATTTGCGCCCCGGTTGGTCGCATCCAACTTGGAAAATGGTCCTGTAGCTCAGCTGGTAGAGCAAATGACTCTTAATCATTGGGTCCAAGGTTCGATCCCTTGCGGGACCACCCC
>JAFEAI010000024.1 GCA_018266475.1 Bacteroidota bacterium | reverse complement strand
GCGATGCTACGGGCGCTGAAGCCGGCGAAGACCACCGAGTGGATGGCGCCGATGCGGGCGCAGGCCAGCACGGCGATGGTGAGCTCGGGGATCATGGGCATGTAGATGCAGATGCGGTCGCCCTTTTTGGCGCCGTTGCGCTTGAGCACGTTGGCGTACTGGCATACTTTCTCGTGCAGCTCGCGGTAGGTGTAGCGGATGAAACGGTCGCGCGGATCGTTCGGCTCCCAGATCAGCGCGAGCTTGTTGCCGCGCTTTTCCAGGTGGCGGTCCAGGCAGTTCTCGGTGATGTTCAGCTTGCCACCGATGAACCACTTCACCTCGGGCTTGTGGAAGTCCCACTGAAGCACTTTGTCCCACTTCTTGCGCCAGTTGAAGGTTTCGGCCTGTGCGGCCCAGAAGGCTTCGGGGTCTTGCACACTGAGGCGGTAGGCTTCGTCGTAGTCGGCTTTGGTGCGGATGCGGGTGATGTCCATTGAACAACAGGATTGAAGCCGCAAAGTAGGGAGCGCGGAAGGAGGATAGGAAATCGGCGAGCAATCCCACGGGTCCTGTGCCGGAGGACCAATCAGCTACTGCAACGATTCCGTGAGCCAAGATCTACACATGGAGCATGCCGCCGTGGGTAGGTGTTAGACAGCCCCTTCATTGATCTCCTGTACACAAGAACCGGGTACTCAATATTTGCCCTTTACGCATGCCTTGTACCAAGTAGATGCCAGGGGTCAGGTCCGACGCATCCATTGCGGACTTTCTACCTCGTGGCTCGCCCTGCAAAACCAAACGCCCTAAGGGATCGAAAACCTCGATCAAGTCCATGGTGGCCAGATCAACGCTGAGCATCAATCGGCCATCCGGGCCCATGTACGCATGGGGCGCATCATGCGGAGCCGGGGATGTGATTCCGGTGGATATCGATGTACCTGTGAGCCGGAGTACGAAATTGCGCCCGATCCCCTGATAGCTTTGGAAGTCGCCAGCCACCAAATAGCGGCCTGAAGCATCGATGTCCAGCACGCGCACGTTGTAGTCTGCATCGGGTTCAAGGCCGCCCTGTGCATCAAAGGTGGTGTCCACCACGCCCAGCCAATCCGTGCGCACCAGGTCGTTATGAGGCTCACCACCATAAGTGCTGAAGCGTCCGCCGATGAGGTAATTGCCGTTGGACAATTGCTTAATCCGGTGGCAGAAATCATCGGATAAATAGGCGAATCCCGAGTTGAACGTGGTCACCACCCCATTGGTGGTCATTTGGAGCAAGCCTTGCCGCAATAAGCTGCCGTACGCACGGCGTATGCGCCCACAGACCATGATGGCCGTGCCCGAGGCCAACGGTTCCAGATCGAGCACCTCACCGTCCAGGTCGAATGTTCCTTCAATGTGGATCCCTGCCCATGGATCGAGCGTGCCGGTGCTTGTTACCCTCGCAAGGTTGGAGGTCGCAGAACCCATGAAGTAATTGAAGGAACCGCCGATATAAGTTCTGCCATCAGAGATGGTCTGGCTCGCGAGGAGCGGGCGATCGAACCATTCTCCCTCTTGGTTATTGTAGGAATTGTCCACGAAGAGGTCTGCATTCAAACGGGTGATGCCGCTTCCCACCGCCAATGCTCCGCCATTGGGCAAGCGCTCGAGGGCCCGTATGCTCTCACACGTGTGAGGAGGTGTGGTCCAAGAATGGATCGATCGGATGAATGCGCCGTCCGGGCCTACCAAGAACAATGAAGTTGTGCTGTCAAGATCATAGAAATTGGCTTGCATTGGGGAGTATGCGGTCTGCGTCCCGCAATCCATGCCCACAAGCACCGTTCCATCGGTGTTCAACAACAGTGCATGCACTTGTGCACCTGTTCCACGGCCCACATGGAACGAAGTGTCCAGCGAGCCATCATCATGGACCCGGACCAAGTAGCGCGAAGGATGGCCGTGGTATGTGGTGAATGCACCTCCCAATAGGATGCGCCCATCCGGCTGGATCGCCGCACAGTTCACCGGCCCATTTGCAGCAGTACGGTGTCTGAAGCTCGGGTCAAATCGGCCGTTCCCAAGCAATCGCACCATTCCATTGGCATAAGCTCCACGTGCATGGGTCAGCATCTTGCCGCTCAATATGATACGGCCATCCTGAGTGATGGCTTGAGCAGAAACCCTGTCTTCGAGGGAGGGGAGGGGGTAGAAATGAGCGATCAGGTCATCGGTTTGGAATTCGTCTTGGATGTTTCCTGCGGGATCCGTCACCAATAGTCCATGGCATTTCTTGTTCGGCGGTGCGAAATTGAATGCGCCGGTGAATAGGATACTTCCGTTCGGCAATATTCCCGCTTGGACACGGGTGCCATTGGGCGCCCCCTCAAAGGCCACGTAAAAGGTGGTATCCACGGTGCCATCAGCATTGATCTTGAGGCATTCATCGTGGTATGCTGCATCATGCCGACTGAGGAGGTATCCGCCGTCCGGGGTCCCGGTCAGGTTCAGGTCTGAGATGTTATACAGCCAACCAGCGGGGAGTGCGGGCTGGGAGTCGTATTGCCCGTTTGCCGTAAAAACCAGGCACTTGCTATTGGAAAAGCCGTTATCCCCACAGGCCACAACCCGACCATCAGTGAGCACGGTCAGGGCGTATAAGGTGCCGCTGATCCCCATGCCGGGTGGAATACCGGTATCGGAGACGTACGGTGCGGCAAGCAAAGTTCCATCAGGGCCCAAGCGAGCGACAAGGCGGCGTGCTACACCGTTCACCTGTGTGAAGCCTCCTCCGACCAAGATGTCGTTGTTCGCCATCACCTTCAGGTACTTGATGGACCCACCCGTGAATTCAGCCGTTGAATTGAACGTGGTGTCCTGAGAGCCGTCGGCATTCAGGCGAATGATCTGGGGGTGCTCGTAATACTCGCGTGCCACCAGCAGTTTGCCATCCGCCTGCAATGCCAACTGCGTCAAGCTGTAGGTCACATTGGTATGGTAGGTGGTGTCAAGCCAACCGTCTTGGTCGAAGCGGACGATGCGGGTATAGCCCCCTGTGTTCGGAATGGGGCTTGGGGGATGTGCACCGAGGGGGCCACCAGGCCACCCTGCGATCAACCTGCCATCAGGCATCGGCACAAGAATGCTGTACGGCTGCTCATACCACTGGACCGCCCCATTCCCGAGATCATTCGCATTGAAGGAAAGGTCCAAGGAGGCCGGGTCTTGACCATAGCAGAGCAAGCCTGTTATTCCGGTGAGCAGGAATAAGGTATAGGTGCGCTTCATGTGAAAAATAGTCGGTTTCATCCGGATGATTTAATTCCTCCTTGGAAGCCATCTGGCAGCACGGAGCCGGAGGAGGTAATCAGTGTCATCAGCGGTAGTTGAAGATGTCCGAGCCAGGAAAGGTAGAAAGTATGTTTTGGCAATCGTAATCGGCTTTGGTGTGGATGCGTGTGATGTCCATGTTCTATCGGGAATGAAGGTGCAAAGTAGGAGTTGGGGGAGTTAACCGCCAAGACGCCAAGCACGCCAAGGGGCACACGCGAAAAGGGAGGGCAACGAACAACTACGCCCTATGCCCTGCGAATCACGATCAATCACAAGGGAAACACCCAGCTGCGGTATGCAGCGGGGAACTCAGGTGCCGTAGGCTCTTCCCTGAAGATTCCGAACACGCTGCTGCCCGAGCCGCTCATGGCCGCATATACTGCGCCTTGCTTGAGCAGTTGGTCCTTGATGGCGCCAATTTCCTGATACTTGGCGAAGACGTAAGCCTCCATGTCGTTCACCACGGTGCCGGGCCAAGTTGAGGGTTGGCCTCGCAGTGCCTGCTGCAGATCGGCGTGTGATGAGGTGAGCTGCATGCCTTGGAACACCTCTGCGGTGGATACATGGATCCCCGGGTTCACCAGCGCCAGCCAGTGGTTCTTCAGGTCCACTTCAATCGGGTTTAGGCGCTCGCCGCGCCCTTGGGCGAGCTGCGGTCGTTCCTTCAGGAAGAACGGGCAGTCGCTGCCGAGCCGGGCGGCCATGGTGTGCAGTTCTTCCGCCGAAATGCGCAGGTCCAAGAGTTGGTCCAGCAGGAGCAGGGTATGGGCGCCGTCGCTGCTGCCGCCGCCTAAGCCCGCGCCGGTGGGAATGGCCTTGTGCAGGTGCATGCGCAGGCCGGGCAGTTCGCGTTGTTCGCGGATCATCTCCACGGCTTTCAGGCAGAGGTTGGAGGCGGGATCGCCGGGTACGGGCAGGCCGCTGCTTTCAAACTGCACCTCGCCGGACGCGAGGTTTTCATCCACCACGGCTTCCAGCGCATCGCGGAGCGGAATGGGGAAGAGCACGCTGCGGATGTCGTGGTAGCCGTCGGGCCGCTTGCGGAGCACGTGCAGGCCGAGGTTGATCTTGGCGAAGGGGAAGATGAGCATGCAGGGTCAGAACGGGTAGAATACCGGGATCAGTGCTACGGCGAGGATGAACAGGATGAGCGCCAGCGGTGCGCCGGTGCGGGTGAAGTCGGTGAACTTGTAGCGGCCGGCGCTGTACACCATCATGTTGGTCTGGTAGCCGATGGGGGTCATGAAGCAGAACGAGGCGGCGAAGGTGACGGCCATGATGAAGGGCAGCGGGCTGACGTGCAATGCGTTGGCGGCGGCAATGGCGATGGGGGCGGTCATGGCGGCGGTGGCGTTGTTGGACATCACCTCGGTGAGCAGGGCGGTGCAGAGGTAGATGCTTGCCAGCACCACCACGGGCCCGTGGCTGCCGGCCAGGTGTACCAGGCCCTGTGCGGCGCGTTCGGCCAGCCCGCTCTGGCTCATGCCCATGCCTAAGCTCAGGGAGCCGGCCATCAGGAAGATGATCTTCCAGTCGATGGCATCGTACATGTCCTTCATGGTCATGCAGCGGGTGAGCACCACCACGCACACGCCGAGGAGGGAGCCGATGACGATGGGCACCAGGCCGAGGGCTGCGCTGAGCACCACGGCAAGCAGGGTGCCCAGGGTAATGGCGGCCGCGCGCTTGTCGATGCCGATGTGGCCATCCTGCTCGGCGATGATGGCGAAGGGGCTGTCGGCCTCGCGGTCCAAGGCGCGCAGGCGGTCCACATAGTGGCTGCGCACTTCGGCGAGGATCACGTCGCCGGCGCGCAGCACCACGTCCTCCAAGCGCTGGTTCACCACGGCCTGCCGGCTGCGCACCGCCAGGGGCACGGCGCGGTAGATGCGCATCAGGTCGGCATCGCGGATGGTGCTGCCTTCCAGCGGGGAGTTGGCTGTGATCACCAGCTCCACCAGCTTGGTGCCGTCGTCGGTGGCGGCGGGGTCCGGGCTTCTTCCGCTGGCGGGGCGGATGCGCACGTGCTTGCGCTGGCCCAGCGTGCGCACGTGGCTGGCGTCGCAGCGCACCTTCAGCAGGTCGTGCGCCTGCAGCACCATGTCGCCCGACGGGATGGTGAACACCTGGTGGCCGCGGCGGATCTCGATGATGTCCATGTCCATGGCCTTTACCAGCGGGGCCTCCATGATCCGCTTGCCCACCGAGGGTGCGGAGGGCAGCAGCTCGATCTCGCTGATGTAGTCCTTCACCCCGAAGCGCTCCTGCAGGCCCGTGGTGTCGCGGTTGCGCCGCAGGAACTTGCGGCCCGCGAAGAGGATGTACAGCACCCCCGCCGCCAGGAACACCAGCCCCATGGGCGTTTGCTGGAACATGCCCAGCGGCTTCAGGCCATGCTCCACCGCAATGCCGCTGGCCACGAAGTTGGTGGAGGTGCCCACCAGGGTGGTTACCCCGCCCAGGATGGTGACGTACGACAGGGGGATGAGCATGCGCGATGCGCTGAGGCCCGCTTGCCGCGCGGCCTGCACCACGATGGGGATGAACACCGCCACGATGGGGGTGTTGTTCAAAAAGGCGGAGATCACCGGAACCCCCAACAGCAGGATGAGCATGCCGCGCACTTCACTGCGCCGCATCTGCTCGCTGAGCTTGGGCGCCAGCGCGCGCAGTACCCCCGAGCGCAGCACCGCCGCACTGAGCACCAGCATGAAGGCCACGGTGAGCGTGGCCGGGTCGCTGAAGCCCGACAGGCCCTGCTGCGGGGTGAGCACGCCGCCGATCACCAGCACGGCGATCACCAACAGGGCGATCAGGTCCACGCTGATCCACTCGCTGATGAAAAGAAAAATGGCCGCGATGATCACCCCCAGGACGACCAGCTCGTGCGCTGCCATGCGGCGAATGTAGGGCGGGGCGCATGCCCGGTGGATGACAGGGGCTCTTGTGGTGTGCGTTATGGTGCTGGGACAGGATTTACAGGAGGTGGGGACAGGATTGCAGGATTTACGGGAGGTGGGGACAGGATTGCAGGATTTACAGGAGGTTGGGACAGGATTGCAGGATTTACAGGAGGTGGGGACAGGATTGCAGGATTTACAGGAGGTGGGGACAGGATTGCAGGATTTACAGGAGGTGGGGACAGGATTACAGGATTTACAGGAG